>JAJQIE010000284.1 GCA_021199395.1 Lachnospiraceae bacterium
GATAATATTCCATTGGCACTGATAGAAAAATTTGCAGAGCTTTGCGCTGCCATGAATCTGGCAGGGACGATGGAGGCGCCCCCGCGCAGGGCGTCACAGTGTGAAACAACGTCGGATGAAGCATCGTTGCCTGAGCTGCCGCTGACTGAATCTGCAGCTTCGGGATCGAGTCCTGCGGGGGCGAGATTTCAGACCCATTTTGCTCTTGGGATCGACATTCGCAGCGGACGGGAGATCGAGAAGCTGCCAGTTGTGCTGGAAGCTTTGACGGACAGGAAGATATCCTATGAGATACTGTTTCTGGAGGCTCGTGACGAGACTTTGCTGAAGCGTTATAAAGAAACCCGCCGCAGCCATCCGCTTGCGAGGGACGGGAGAATTGATGAAGGGATCCTGAGGGAGCGTCAGGCGCTTGCGTTTTTGAAGGGACAGGCGAATTATATACTGGACACCTCGAACCTGCTGACGCGTGAGCTGAGGGCTGCTCTGGATAAAATATTTGTCGATCAGCTGGAATACAGTAATATTTATATTACAATACTTTCGTTTGGATTTAAGTATGGGATACCTGCGGACTCGGATCTGATGTTCGATGTGCGTTTCCTGCCGAATCCATATTATGTGGATGACCTGCGCCATAAGACCGGGCTGGAGCAGGAAGTACAGGATTATGTAATGAATTCGGAGAAAGCGCATGAATTCCTGGACAGGCTGACGGATATGATCGAATTCCTTCTTCCCAATTATGTGCTGGAGGGAAAAAACCAGCTTGTCATCAGCATCGGCTGCACCGGCGGCAAGCACCGGTCTGTGACGATTGCGGAGCAGCTGTACCGTCACCTGTCCGGGCACACGGAATACGGATTGAAGCTGGAGCACAGGGATATCCGTATCTGAATCATGGGAACTGCCGCAAAATTACTTATCTATCCTGCATCGCCGAACGCGGAGCTGATGTTTTGCAGTGCGCAAAGGTGTGCGGGCATTCCTTTGACGATTTTTGAGGAGGAGAGAAATGTCATTTTCTTACGAGGTGCGGCAGGAACTCTCAGGACAGATTGCTCCCGCCCGCCACTGCAGGCTTGCAGAGCTTGCCGCGATTATTGAAATGATCGGAGAGGTTGTATCGGATAAGAGCGGCTTCAGAATCAAAATTCGGACAGAAAATTTTTTAGCTGCAAGAAAAAGCTTTACATTATTGCAAAAAACATTTAATATAAATGTTGATGTCTCAGTACATATACATAGAAGTGAGAAAAAGAACGATCGGATTTATACGGTTCTTGTAAAAGAAGCCGACGCGGCATATAAGGTTTTATGTGCGCTGAAGATGGTGGACAGATCCGGGCTTTTGACAGAAGAGCGGACTGTGAACCGGCTTCTTGTGCAGCAGTCCTGCTGTCGGAGAGCCTATATCCGCGGCGCTTTTCTTGGCGCGGGCTCGATCAGTAATCCCGAAAAATCTTACCATTTTGAGATTGCCTGTTCGTCCCTGGAGCGCGCCGGACAGCTTCAGTCACTGATTCATTCATTCGGCCCCGATGCCAAAATTGTGCAGCGTAAAAGTCATTACATTGTATATATTAAAGAAGGGGCCCAGATTGTTGATATGCTGAATATTATGGAAGCCCATGTTTCCCTGATGAACCTGGAGAATATCCGGATCGTCCGGGAGATGAGAAATACGGTAAACCGCAAGGTGAACTGCGAGGCGGCCAATATCAACAAGACGGTAAATGCGGCGGTAAGACAGGCGGAGGATATTCGCTGTGTCCGGGACAGGATCGGCTTTGAACAGCTTCCGGACGGTCTTGCGCAGATCGCAGAGCTGCGGCTGGCAAACCCGGACGCCTCCTTAAAGGAGCTGGGGGAGTTGCTGGTACCTCCCATCGGAAAGTCCGGTGTAAATCACAGATTGAGGAAACTCAGCCAGCTGGCAGAACAGGTAAGGCAAGATAAGGAGGAATTATTATGACAAAAAAGGAAATCACGATTCAGCTTCCGAGCGGGCTTGAGGCAAGACCGATAGCGATGCTGGTTCAGGTGGCCAGTCAGTATGAGAGTGAAATCCATCTTGAAAGCGATGGCAGGACAGTGAATGCCAAGAGCATCATGGGTATGATGACCCTTGGGCTTGATACTGGCGAAAAGGTTTTAGTCACAGCGGATGGCACGGATGAACAGGAAGCGGTTGATAATATAGAAGAGTTTTTAAGCAGGGCAAATTAAACAGGTGTCGAAGCATGGATATTTGTACGGCTGGCAGCCTGGATAAAAATTTTATTCTGGATTTGTATCAAAGGGCGTTTCCTGAAAATGTACGAAAACCGTTCTCTCTGATTGAGCGCAAAAGCGCTATGGGAGAAATGGAAATACTGCTGATCCGCGAGGAACGCAGACCGATCGGCTTTGCTATTGTGGCATTCTCGGAGAAGCTGGTTCTGCTTGACTATTTTGCGATCAGCGAGAGATGGCGTGGGCAGGGCTATGGTGCGGCCGCGCTTGAACTGATACGGGAACTGTATAGCAGCTATCCACTTTTTCTTGAAATCGAAAAGCCGGAGCAGAAGGACCTTCCGGACACCCTGCGGCAGCGACGGAAGTCCTTCTACCTGCGCAATGGAATGCTTGAGACCGGGATAGAAGTGGAGCTGTATGGTGTCTGTATGGAGCTCCTCTCTTCGAAAGCGAATCTTACTTTTGAGGAGTGTGAGCCGTTGTACCGGTCGCTGTTAGGGCCGAATTACCGGAACGTGATCAGGCTTAGGACCGTTTGATGCAAAAACAGCATTTATATAGGAAATGACAGAATTTACAGGACAGGAGAAAAGCATGGTTTCCTTGAAAGAAATTGCGGCAGCCTGCGGAGTATCTGTGGCGACTGTCAGTAAGGCGTTGAGCGATCACCACGATATTGGTGAAAAGACAAAACAGAGGGGCCGAGAAACCGCGGATCAGATGGGGTATCTTCCCAATATGTCGGCCCGTTATCTCAAGACCAACCGGAGATATAATATTGGCGTTTTGTTTGAGGATGCGGCGCAAAGCGGCCTTACGCATGATTTTTTCTCCGGTGTACTGCAGAGCCTGAAGATTACTGCGGAGTCGAGAGGATATGATATCACGTTTTTGAATACTACTTCCCCGGATATGTCCTATGTGGAACGGGCAAGATACCGGGGGTTTGACGGAGTGGCGATCGTCTCTTTTGACTACACAAATCCCAAGGTTCTTGAATTGCTGCAGAGCAATGTAAAGGCGGTCACTGTTGACTACATAGCAGATAATCGTACCGCAGTTGTCTCGGATAATACGGACGGCATGAATCGGCTGATGGATTACATTTTGAGCCGTGGACACAGAAGGATCGCCTATATCCATGGCGATGAGGGGCGGGTGACCAGACAGCGGCTTGCCGCTTACTATCGCAGCATGGAGAATCATGGCGAAAAGGTTCCGGAAGAATATGTTCAGTCCGGTCTATATCGCGATCATCAGATCGCTTACGAAAAGACAGAAGCGCTCCTTTCTCTGAAGGAAGCGCCGACCTGCATTCTTTACCCGGATGACGTAGCCTGTTTTGGCGGGATGAATGCAATCCGTGCAAGAGGCCTCAGAATTCCGGAGGACATTTCGGTGGCCGGATATGACGGTATTCACGTGCTTCAGTATCATGAGCCGAGACTGACGACGATCTGCCAGGATGTAGAGGCTCTGGGGAGGCTTGCGGCAGAGAGCCTGATCGGAGAAATTGAGCAGCCAATGACCGCTGCGCCTGAGATTCATGTTGTTCAGGGCAGGCTGCTGGAAGGACAGACCGTTAAAAGGATATAAAGCTTAATGCATTTTGATGCGTCAAAAAGACCCGTATGCGAAATTTGTATATCGGTCTTTTTTATGCGCAGGGGCAGGCAGGGAGGTTTTGCGCCTTACGGCGAACCTGCCCCGCGCGGCGAGCATGAGGCAAAACCACCTCCTGCTCGATTAACAGGAGAGCAGGGGCAGGCAGGGAGGTTTTGCGCCTTACGGCGCACCTGCCCCGCGCGGCGAGCATGAGGCAAAACCACCTCCTGCTCGATTAACAGGAGAGCAGGGGCAGGCAGGGAGGTTTTGCGCCTTACGGCGCACCTGCCCCGCGCGGCGAGCATGAGGCAAAACCACCTCCTGCTCGATTAAGGCGTGTCAGGTGGAAGAATATGTGGTAAAAAAGGCGTAGCTTCATCGCCTGGGAGGGCTTTTATGTATCGACAGGAGATTGCGGAAAACTGGAAAATGAGAAGCGTCAGGGAAAAAGATTTTCTTCCTGCTGTGGTTCCTGGAACGGTATACACGGATCTGTTACGGGAAGGCAGAATGAAGGATCCGTTCTGGAAGGATCAGGAGGAGGAAGCGCTTCTCCTTATGGATGAGGATTATGAGTATGTGACCCGGTTTGGCTGCCCGGACGAGCTGCTTGCGCATTCGCGTGTGCTGCTGCATTTTGACGGAGTGGATACGATCGCGGATGTATTTCTAAATGATACGCTGATCGGTTCTCCCTGCAATATGCATCGCGTATGGGAGTATGAAGTAAAGGATCTGCTGAGACCGGAGGACAATGAATTGCGCGTTCTTTTTCATTCTCCGACACAATACATTAAGGAAGCTTACAGGAAGAGGCCGACCAGAGGTACGGAGGACGCAATGGAGGGCTTTGTGCATATCCGCAAGGCGCATTGTATGTTTGGCTGGGACTGGGGTGCGCATCTGCCGGATGCGGGACTGTTTCGCCCGGTATCACTGATTGGCATTGAAGACGCGAGGATTGACAGCGTGTATGTCACACAGAAACACGCGGATGGAAAGGTAATGCTTCATCTGGATGTCGTGGTGGAGCGAACCGCGGATTTGCGGCGCGCACAGGCCGGGCAGCTGACCGCATCCCGCGACCGGTACGCGGTATGTCAGGATGGGCAAACCGTCATTTTGCGCCGGAATGCCACGGATATCGGCTATCGGGTTACGATAACCGATCCGGAGGGCGTATCCTTTTTTGTGGGGGAAAGCCCGGAAACAATTGAAATTGAAGCGCCCAGGCTCTGGTGGCCGAATGGATATGGAAAACAGGAGCTGTATACGATATCGGTAGAGCTATACAAAAAAAATGTGGAAACCGCCGAAACTGCGGACAGCTCGGAAAATACAGGCGCTGTGCTGGATACGTGGACCCGCCGCATTGGCCTTCGCACCATGACGATGCACAGGGAGAAGGATCAGTGGGGCGAGTCCTTTGCGTGCCAGGTGAATGGCGTGGATATTTTTGCGATGGGGGCGGATTATATCCCGGAGGATCATCTGCTTGGGCGCGTGACGCCGCAGACTACCCGTACCCTTCTTGAAAAAGCAAAATGGGCGAATTTTAATTCTGTCCGTGTATGGGGCGGCGGGTATTATCCGGAGGACTGGTTCTATGACGCCTGTGATGAGCTTGGACTTGTCGTCTGGCAGGATTTCATGTTTGCCTGCGCGGTATATGATCTGACGCCGGAATTCGAGGCAAATATCCGTGCCGAGCTTGCGGATAACATCAGGCGTCTGCGTCATCACGCGAGCCTTGGCCTCTGGTGTGGGAACAACGAGATGGAATCCTTTGTCGCTGAGCGAAATGAGTGGGTGACAAAGCCGCAGGAAGTGCGGGATTATCTGTTTATGTATGAACGGGTGATTCCGGAGGAGCTGGCAAAATATGACACTCAGACCTTTTACTGGCCGTCCAGTCCGTCGTCGGGAGGCTGTTTTGACGACCCGCAGGATCCGAACCGGGGAGATGTACATTTCTGGCAGGTCTGGCACGGAAATAAGCCTTTTACAGAGTATCGAAACTATTACTTCCGCTATCTGTCCGAGTTTGGCTTCCAGTCGTTCCCGACGATGAAGACAATCGAGCAGATCAGTGACGATCCGGAGGATTACAACATCTTCTCCTATATTATGGAGCGGCACCAGCGAAACGGCAGCGCAAACGGCAAAATTATGAACTATATGCAGCAGACCTACCGGTATCCGTCTGAGTTCCGGACCGTGCTTTACGCGTCACAGCTTCTGCAGGCGGATGGCATCCGTTATGGCGTGGAGCATTTCCGGCGCAACAGAGGGCGCTGTATGGGGGCTGTTTACTGGCAGCTCAATGACTGCTGGCCGGTCGCTTCCTGGTCTTCGATTGACTACTGTGGCCGCTTAAAGGCTCTGCATTACTACGCAAAGCGGTTTTTTGCGCCTCTGATGCTTTCCTGCGAGGAGCAGGGACTTGTGACCTCCGGAAAAGAACTGGTTCGGGAACACTTTGTATTCGAAAAGTCTATCCGTCTCAATGTTGCGAATGAGACGATGAAGGACGCCTGCGTCACGGTTCGCTGGGCGCTGCGCGATACTTGCGCGAGGGTTCTTAAAAGCGGGGAGGAGGAGCTGTGCGTTCCTGCGCTTTCCAGTCTGTGGATGGACAAAATCGAGTTTCCGGATGCGGATATTTACCGCGAGTATATCAGCTATGAGATGGAAAAGGACGGTGAGATCATCTCGGAGGGAACGGTAAACTTCTCTTATCCGAAATATTTCCGCTATGAGGATCCAAAGCTTAGCTGCCGGGTGATCGGGAACGAGATAGAGGTGACGGCCGGAGCATACGCGAAGAGTGTTGAGATCCTGAATGAAAATGAGGATCTGGTGCTTTCGGACAACTATTTTGATATGAATGGCGGCACAAAGCGCATAAGGATTGAGAGCGGAGACGCGTCAAAGCTCCGGCTGCGCAGCGTATATGATATTCGCTGACCATGTACAGGGTCTGTCATTTTCCGGTCTTTGTCTCCTTTTTGGAAGCCTCTTTCTCGTCGGGGGCTTCCCTGCTGTCGTCCTTATCAGAATGTCCCAGTACGCGGGCAGCGAGCATCATGGCATAGACCAGCACCGAGACAAGTACGGTACATACAATGGAAGCCATCAGCATATTCTGTGTCGCAGAGCTTCCGACCAATGCCAGAATCAGCGTAACGACATACATGCCAATGAGAAGGACAGCGCCGATGAGCGCTGCGATACGTTTCAGTTTTTGCATAGAAAGACTCCTTTGTGTTTATCTGATTGTATTTCTGCCTGTTACCGGTAAAACGATTTACGTCGTTTACTATAACAGATTTTGATATAAAAAAAAAGAGCGGAATAAAAAAGTACAGGATGGAAAGGAACGGATGATGGGGCTCCAGATAAATGAAGAGAGAATAAAGAAAGACTTTGCCGCGCTGGTAGCCGTTGATTCGGTCAGCTTTTATGAGGGACAGATGGCGGAGCGGATGACGGAAGCGCTTAAAAAGCTTGGTTTTTCCGTATGGGAGGATGACGCTGCAGAAAAGCTGTGCGATGCGCGCGGGAAATTTGAGGGCAGGAGCACAGGCCCTTGCGAGGCGGGCGAAGATGGCCGGGAGACGGACGGGCTGCGCAGGGAGAGCCCTGCGGGAAATCTCTATGGATTTTTAAAGGGGACGCTGCCGGGAAGACCGGTATTGTTTTCCGCCCATCTGGATACGGTGCGGCCAGGCCATGGAAAACGGGCGGTTTTCCAGGAAAACGGCAGGATTACCAGTGGAGGCGATACGGTACTGGGGGCGGATGATGCGGCCGGGCTGGCCGAAATCCTGGAAGGGATTCGATGCGTAATAGAGGCGGGGCTGCCCCGCCGCGATATTGAAATACTGTTTTCCGTAGCGGAGGAAGCGCACTGCAAGGGCTCTGCACGGTTTGATTACAGCCGGATCAGGGCAGGGGAAGCTTATGTCCTCGACCTGAGCGGTGCGGTCGGGAGCGCCGCAGTACAGGCACCCTCGATTGTGACCTTTGAGGCGACTGTGAACGGGAAAGCGGCGCATGCGGGTTTTGCCCCGGAGGATGGTGTGCACGCGATTGCTGTGATGTGTGAGGCGATCAGCCGGATTCCTCAGGGACGAAGCTGCGCGGGAACAGGGGAGGAGACGACCCTGAATATCGGTTCAATCCGTGCAAAAGGGCCGACCAATATTGTTCCGTCCCTTTGCGTATGCAGTGGTGAGATTCGCAGCTGCAGCCATGAGCGTGCGATGGAAATGGCTGATTTTGTGCGGAAAACCTTTGAGGAGGCGGCTGCGCGCGCCGGGGCTTCCTGTGATGTGAGAGTAACCGTCAATCTGACCGCATACCAGACGCCCAAAGAGAGCCCGGCTGTGCGGCATTTCCAGGAGGCCTGCGGGGCGCTGTCACTGCCTGGGACTCTGGTGCGTACCTTCGGCGGCAGTGACAACAACAATTTTGCCCTGCATGATATTTCGGGAATCGTATTATCCTGCGGTATGTGTGACGTGCATTCCATCCGGGAATCGATACGCGTGGAGGATCTTGTGACGGGAGCGCGTCTGGTGGCGGAGCTGGCTATAAGCATGGCTTATAACCAGCTATAGGCAGAAAAAAATTGACGATTTCGGATTTCTGGTTTATCATATTTCGCAGATGCAGCAAATGCAGCCGCAATGTCTGCGGACAATCGCAATGAAAGAGAGGAATCCATTATGAAAAAAACAATCGCGAAATTACTTTCACTGGCTCTGGCAGGTACCGCAGTCGCGGGACTTTCCGTGACCGCGTATGCGGAAGAGGATCATGTGATCACGGTAGCAGCGTCTCCGACACCCCATGCGGAAATTCTTGAGAAAGCTGCTGAGCTTCTGGAGGAGGAGGGCTGGACCCTTGAGATTACGGAGTTTACTGATTATGTACAGCCGAACCTCGTTGTAGACGAGGGGGAAATCCTTGCAAATTATTTCCAGCATACCCCATACCTGGAGAGCTTTAACGAGGAGCAGGGGACGGATCTGGTAAGCGTGGCAAAGATCCATTATGAACCGATGGGAATCTATGTCGGTACAAAATCCTCGATCGATGATCTGGAGGACGGCGATACGATTGCTGTGCCGAATGATACGACCAACGAGGCGAGAGCGCTTCTGCTTCTGGAAGCGAACGGTGTGCTGACACTCCCGGAGGATGCGGATCTTACAGTCACCGCCAATGACGTCGTATCCTTTAAGGATGATCTGGATATCGAGATTATTGAGGTAGAAGCGGCGCAGGTGGCTCAGTATGTAGATGAGGTAGCGTTCTGTGTGGTAAATGGCAACTATGCTTTGTCCGCCGGACTTTCTTCTTCAGATGCGCTTGCGTTTGAGTCCTCTGATTCCGAGGCAGCGCAGACCTATGCGAATGTTGTCGTTGTAAAGGCCGGAAATGAGGAAAATGAAGGCGTACAGGCACTGGTAGAGGTTCTTCAGTCGGATGAGATTAAGGACTTTATCACGGAAACCTATGACGGCTCTGTGGTTCCTTACGAGGAGTCAGCTGAGGAAGCGGAAACAGAAGCAGCAGAGACGGAAGCAGTGACCGAATAGGCTCTGAAGGCTGTCGGTGGACAGAAGCTGTCTATGACAGTATGGCAAAGGCCGCCCCTTATGAAGGATGGCGGTCTTTGCTCTTTTGTCACTCTATCATACACAGGATTGGAGCGGTTATGGAACCAATTATCAGGATAAAGAATCTGGATAAGGAATTCAGGCAGAAGAATTCGAATGTGCATGCGCTTCGCAACGTCAGCCTGGATATCAACAAGGGTGATATTTATGGGATTATCGGTATGTCCGGCGCAGGCAAGAGTACGCTGGTACGCTGCCTGAATTTTCTGGAGCGGCCAACCGCCGGCACGGTGATTGTGGACGGGCAGGATTTATCGACGCTTTCCGACAGGGAGCTGAGAGAAAAACGGAAAAACATCGGTATGATTTTTCAGCACTTTAATCTTCTGATGCAGCGGAATGTGCTGGGCAACGTATGCTTTCCGATGGAGATTGCCGGTGTGAAAAAATCTGAGGCGCGGAAAAAGGCGCTGGATTACCTGAAGGTGGTGGGCCTGGAGGAAAAAGTAGACGCGTATCCGGCGCAGCTTTCCGGCGGCCAGAAGCAGCGTGTCGCGATCGCCCGCGTACTTGCTTCTGATCCTAAGATTTTACTGTGCGACGAGGCGACGAGTGCGCTGGATCCGCAGACGACAAAATCCATCCTTCAGCTTTTAAAGGAAATTAACCGTAAATATGGGATTACGATTGTCGTGATCACGCATGAGATGGCGGTGGTACAGGAGATTTGCAGCCATGTGGCGATCATTGACCAGGGCAATCTGGCGGAGCATGGCACGGTGGAGGATATTTTTCTTTCCCCTAAGTCAAAAGAGGCAAAGCGCCTGATCTATCAGGGCTATGAGAATGTCACGGAGATGAAAGGCAAACGCTGTGTGCGTATTGTATTTTCTGAGAATTCTTCCTTTGAGCCGGTGATTGGAAATATGGTGCTTGCGTTTAAGGCGCCTGTGAACATCCTTTACGCAAATACAAGAAATCTGGACGGAGTGGCGAAGGGCGAGATGGTCCTGCAGCTCCCGGAGGATGAGCAGGTCGGTGAAAAAATGATCGCGTGGCTGAAAAACGCAAGACTGTCAGTGGAGGAGCTGCAAAATTATGTGGGATAGTAAAACGATTTCTATGATTATTTCCGGTATTGGCGAGACGCTCTGGATGACCTGTATGTCCACTCAGTTCGGCTATCTGATCGGCCTGCCGCTCGGTGTGCTGCTCACTGTGACCGGCGCGGACGGGATCAAACAGAATCCGGTAGTATACAAAATTCTGGATGTGATTACAAACCTTCTGCGCAGCGTGCCGTTTCTGATCCTCATGATTACGATCCGGCCGATTACGAAGTTTATCGTGGGAAAAAGCTACGGAGCTACCGCGACAATCGTGCCTCTGACATTTGCCGCGGCTCCTTATATCGCGCGCATGGTGGAATCCTCTTTAAAGGAAGTGGATCGCGGGGTGATCGAGGCTGCGCAGAGCATGGGGGCGAGTGTATGGGAAATTATCCGGAAGGTTCTGCTCCCGGAGGGGCGCACCTCCCTGGTCGTAAACGCGACGATTGCGATGAATACCATCCTTGGATATTCTGCGATGTCAGGAGCCTGCGGAGGAGGCGGACTGGGAGATATTGCCCTTCGCTATGGTTATCAGCGCTGGCAGCCGCAGATTTTGCTGGTGACGGTTGTATTGCTGGTTCTTCTGGCGCAGATGATCCAGATGATCGGCATGTTTCTTTCCCGTGTAATCGACCGACGGAGAGTCTGAAAAGGAAGCGAGGACAACCCCTTTGATATCAAAACCGGTAAAAGCAATTCTCCATGCGCTCTCCTACAAGGGCATAGAGGTGGAGGCGTCAAGACGGCTTGCGGATATAAAGAAGCTGGATCCGATGCGGATTTTATGCAGGAAGCTGGACGCGGAAATTTACAATAACGGATATAAGATACCGATTCGCCTGTACTTCTCATCGGAGGAGGCTATGGAGGAGGCAGAAACGGCAGCATTGTTGAATCCTGATGTGCTGCTGTTTTTCCATGGGGGCGGATGGGTTACGGAAAGCGTGGAGAATTATGACCGTGTCTGTGCGAGAATGGCGCAGGCGACCGGGCGCACTGTGATTTCAGTCGAATACCGGCTGGCGCCGGAGCATCGTTTTCCGGTTGGACTGCAGGATTGTTATTCTGCGGCCAGGGCGCTTTATACGGGCGGACTGAACGACTATCTTCCGCATGCAGACACAGAACGGATTACGGTTATGGGAGACAGCGCGGGAGGAAATCTTGCGGCGGCCGTGTGCATGATGGCGCGCGATATTGGCGAATTTGAGATAAAACAGCAGATTCTGATTTATCCCGCGGTAAATAATTGTTATACGGAAGAATCCGCATTTCCATCCGTTCGGGAAAACGGAGAGGATTATCTTCTGACCGCAAAAAAAATGGAGGATTATCTGAACCTTTACCAGAGCTCGCCACGAGATCGGGAAAACCCTTATTTTGCTCCGCTTCTGGCAAAGGATTTCAGAAATATGCCCCGTACGCTGATCCTGACGGCAGAGTACGATCCGCTGCGGGATGAAGGAGAGGCCTATGGGAAATGTCTCCGCGACGCCGGCAATGAAGTAGAGATCCATCGGCTCCCGGAAGCGCTGCATGGCTATTTTGCCCTTGGTATTAAGTTCTACCATGTGCAGGAGAGCTTTGAGCATATCAATCGTTTCCTGACGGTCTGAGCTCTTGTAGACGATGCCGGCCGTTCTGCATTGCGCCGGGTAAATCATTATTTATACTGATACTGGAGATAGAGACGTGGCAGAATTTGGATATTCGCAATGGAGAAAGCTGGATAACGCGGCGCTTGCTTTTCCGGCGGCGACAGGCAAAAATGATTCCAGAGTGTTTCGCTTTTACTGTCAGCTGAAAGAGCAGGTGGACGGCGACCGGCTGCAGTGCGCACTGGATCTGACAATGGAGAAATATCCGCTGTTTCAGGCTGTTCTTCGCAAAGGTGTATTCTGGTTCTATCTGGAAAGGCGCGACATCAGAGCAATTGTTTCCGAGGAACAGAAGCCGCCATGCAGCAGGCTGTACATTCGTGATCAGAAGTCACTTTTATTTGAAGTGACGTATTTTGAAAACCGTATTAATTTTGAGGTGTTCCACGCGCTCACCGATGGTACTGGTGCGATGCGTTTTCTTCAGGAGCTGGTAAAGAATTATCTGACGCTTGCGCATCCGGAGATTCCATTTTCGGAACCGGAGCAGGACGGCGAAGTGACCGGAAAGGATCAGGAGGAAGACAGCTTTTCCCAGTATTATTCCCCGAAAAGGCATAAGAACAGGGAGAAGAGTCGTATTGCGGTACAACTGAAGGGAGAACGGCTGGCGCAGGATGAGATGCGCATTACAGAGATCGCGGTCCCTGTGAAGGAAATACTGGGGAAGGCAAGGGAATATGGCGTTTCTGTTACCGTTCTGATCGCTTCAATGCTGCTTTATGCCATACATGAGGAGGTTCCTGTGAACAGGCTGCGCCGTCCCATTGCGCTGATGATTCCGGTGAACCTGCGGAATTATTTTCCGTCGCAGTCCATGACGAATTTTTTTGGCTGGATTGAGGTGGGGTATGAATTCCGGGAGGACACGGTTTTTACAGACGTCCTTACCCAGGTGAAAAGCCAGTTTGAGCGGGAGCTTGGAAAAGACAGGATTGCCGACCGCATGAACGTGCTGGTAGGGCTGGAGAAAAACCCGGTCCTGCGGCTGATTCCCCTTGAGGTAAAGCAGTTTTTCCTGATGGCTGGTACAAGTCTTGGCGCGAGAAATATTACTGCCGTGTATTCCAATATGGGCGTTGTGAATATGCCGGCGGAATTCAGGGACTATATTGACAGCTTTCATCTGATCGCGAGCACGGATAATCTTCAGCTCTGCTCGTGCTCCTATGGAGATCAGATGATGCTTGGGTTTACATCAAAGCTTCCGTCGGAAAATATTCAGAGAAACTTTATGAAGCTGCTAAAAGAGGAGGCGCTTCCCTGTCAGGAGCTGGAAAACCGCTTTCCCGGTTATAAAACGGAGCGCTCTGAGGCTGGAAAAACTCTGATGCAGGTGCTTACCTTTTTGAGCATTGCCGCAGCGATCGTCTGTGGCATGCTGAATTTCATGGTGGAGGATCGCCTGAGCTGGAGCTGGTTTGCGATGGCAGGGATTTTTTCAACCTGGCTGCTCACGTCAGTAGCTTATAAAAAACGGCGCAACCTTCTGAAAAATACGATGTGGATGACGCTGCTCGTCTCGGTGATCGGTGTCCTGTGGGACATCTCTACCGGATGGCGCGGCTGGTCAGTGGATTATTTGCTGCCCATAGCGTCGCTGGCGGCGCTGGGCTCTATGGCAGTCATTATAAAAATACAGCATACGGAGAAACAGGAATATCTTTTTTATCTGATTCAGTGCTGTGTATTCGGGCTGATCCCGCTGATCTTGCTGCTTGCAGGAACAGCGCGGGTTCCTTATCCTTCGGTTTTGTGCGTCGGCATCAGCCTTCTGGTGCTTGCGGGCCTGTTTATTTTCCAGAGCCGGGACACTGTGAGGGAAATCAGAAAAAAGTTCCGGATGTAAGCGGCTGCTGCGGCACTTTCTGTTGACTGGAAGCAGAGGCGCCATTATACTATTATAATG
>JAJQIE010000337.1 GCA_021199395.1 Lachnospiraceae bacterium
CCGTTATTCGGACATATAATATCGGGTTTTGTGAGAATATATTCACGTTTTCTTATTTCTGTACGTTCCTGCTTCGGCGGTACATCCCGGAGGCTGTTTTCTGAAAACCGGAGGAGATGTTTCGCGCCGACAACAGGAACGAATTTAACTGAATTTAACTTTTACTTATGGCGAGGAGTTTATTCCTCCATCGCGCAGATCACATGATTTTCTATTCCATCTGCCCACAGCTTCAGCCCATTCGTCTCGTACACGCGCACGATAGACGAAAGCTCTGCCTTATCCGGACAGATGTCGGCAAAGAGGTTTGGGCGGGCTTCAAAGAAGTCCCTCTGATAGCAGAGCGTGCGCCGGTCTCCGAAAATGGCTCCGTAGAAAATTTCCGCTTCCACGAGATCCTGGAACATATGGCTGCCGTAGCTGAGCTCCGGCATGTATCCGGCGCGATTGTCTGTCACCTCGCAGATCGCATCCATTCCGGAGATATCTACGAAGCGAACCGGCACGCCGAGCTCAGGCGAGCTGGTGCCGATCCGTCCTGGTACAGTGAGCAGGAGATGGCGGCCGCTGCCCTTGTAATACCGGTTGACCGCTCCGATAGCTTCCGCGATCAGCGGCTTTCTCACATGTTCAAGCTCATAATATTCCTTGGGCTCGACCTGAATGACGATGTCGATCGGGCGGATACAGGAGTGCCCCATCGAGGAATCCCGGATTTCAAAGAAAACGCTTTCCGGCGCGAGGGAAGGCATCTGAATCCTGCCGCCATCCTTTCCGACGTAAAGCGGACGGCACTGCAGCAGGTTGACGACGAAATCACTTTCCCTGCTTAAATTTACCGTATATTCAATATCGACCGGGTTACCGTAGGCTTTTTGCAGCTCATGCAGCGCTTTTGCCATCATAGAGGTAAACTTCCGGTTCGCCAGAAGCTGCTGGCAGCTCACAAAATAGACGTCCCTCGGCCGTCCCATTTCGCGCAGACGCTCCTCCGCCTCATAGTCGTGTTCAAGGACTGTATTTTTGTACCAGCGCGGCAGGTAGGGGAGAAGTGTAGCGAGGGAAACTTCCTCCACACAGTTTTTTTCCATATTGATGACGTCGATTTTGTGCTGGGAGAAGCGGTGCTTATCCGCTACGTCGACCAGCATGGTCACTTCGGGGCGGTCCAGATTTACCAGACGCGGGTAGTCGTTTTCTGTGCGATCCACCGCCTTTGTCCCAAGCCCCATCACGATCCGGAGCATCCCTGCGGAGGGATCCATATCCGGCATCCATTTGTAAGCGCTGTAGCTGTAGCCCACTCCGGCGGTACACGGCATGAAATAAGGACCGTAGTAGGTGCCGGAAACGCGCTGCACCAGAATTGCCATCTGCTCATCCTTGCGGTCAAGCCCGCGATTTTTGCGGTATTCCAGCGCGGACGGATCCATTGTACTCGCATAGACGATACGCACGGCGGCCTCGAAAGCTTTCATTCGCTCCTCGATATCTCCGCGGTTCGGGCAGAATACCGACTCATATTTTCCGGCGAACGCATTTCCAAAGCCGTCCTCCAGAAGACTGGAGGAACGCACGATGATCGGATTCTGTCCGTAATATTCGAGCATGTTGCGGAACTGCTCGCGGATATTGCCGGGGAAAACGCCCTCCAGCAGCCCCTTTTTCAGCTCCTCCGCTTTTTCAAGGTATCCCTCCCTGGTCCTCTGCTGAATCCTCGTTTCCCAGCACCCGTTTGACACAATATAAGTATAGAAGATGTCGGAACCGATATAGAAGGAATCATGCTGCTCGGCATGCTTGTGATAACCGTCGAGCGTTTTGTCTACGATTTTGCGTGCAAGCAGCATACCGCAGGCTTTTCCGCCGATCGCTCCGCTGCCGATCATCCGGTCGCGCAGGGTGAAGTAGTCGTCCACCTCGAAATACTTCCGGATCAGCTCCTGCATTTTCGGGTCGCGCGTCATCATGCTCTCAATAATCATAGATTCCGTATTTGCCGTAAAAATCCCCGCCTGGTAATCCGCTTTCGCTCTCGAAAAGAAGCGGTCATAGCTGTCATAGGACTGCTCCTGGTTGAAGCTGGAGGAGGACTTGATCAGCGAATAATAACGGCTGGTCGCCACCGGATCAGTCAGAGGCTCAAAGGTATCGTCCTCCCCATTGCAAAAATGAGGGAGAAACATGGTAGAAGAGTACCGGTTCCAGACCTTCAGCGGATGTACATAGATCGCGGAACCGTCCGAGTGGACATCCAGCAGAAGCTGAGTCGTTTCACGGATACGCGCAACCGCATCAAAGGAATGCCGTCCCCGGATCAGCGGGAAAAAGGCGACGGTATCCAGAATAAACAGATAGGGGCAGGTCACACAGAAAAAATTCCCCATCATCAGATCCGTGTACCAGGCCGACTGCAGCTCAGAGAGGCTGTCAAATACATAGAACGCGTCTCTTCCTTCTTTTGTAATCACGTCATGAATTGCCACAGTGAACTGTTCAAAGCCGACGTCGGGATCAAAACGGTAGACCTTGATGCCATCGCCTGTCAGACAGTAAGCAGGCAGATCGTCCCCGGTCGGCTCAGGCTCATCGCAAAGAGGCAGGATCGGGGGATGCTGGGCAAAGCGAATGTAGATGAGGTTCCTCCCCTCCTCGATCGCCTGCCTCACATAAGGCTCCACAAAGAATCGATACTCGTTCAGGTCTGTCACCTGCCATACTACATTGTCGCCCAGCCGGATCGAGTCGAGAATCTGATCCAGCCCGGCGAGTCCGCTTTTGATTTTTTCAAATGCCGCCATAATCTGCTGCTCCTTTCAGGGTTCGGGATTGGTTTTGCCGGAATCTATCTTAATGATTCAAGCGAAAAAGGGTATGATACTGCGGACCTCAAGGTCAAAAAACAGAACGCAGGCGTTCCATTCCTGACTTTTTATTATGATATAGGAAACTTCGTTCCCTATATCATAAGATGTTGGGGACAATATCATCTACGGTAGATGATGCCTACGGATTTCTTTGCACTTCGTGCTTCCGAAATCCTGAAAACATTCGGAATCCGCTCATTTTGGCTAATATTTTAGCCAAAATGGCTACTTCCTCATGTTTTAAACGGGTCATAAAGTCAGGAATCTGAGCGCAAGCGCTCGATTCCTGACTTTCGACCCTAGCATCATCATTATCATAATACAGAACGCTCAAAAGGACAAGAACAGAAATCCCCGGAAAGTTACTATTCACGGGGCGGGGGATGGGCATGTAGTCCTACCCGGATATATATTTT
>JAJQIE010000221.1 GCA_021199395.1 Lachnospiraceae bacterium
CGGAAGATGTTCATTTGCCTCGATGCAGAGGCGCTCTACCGTCTCTGTGATCTGGCTTACCTGAATTTCTCGCATAAAATCACCTCTGTTCTTTTTTTGTACTCTTTTACAGGAAATCCCCATACAGCGGTTTCGCTGCGCCACTACAATGTGAAAGCCGATGACGCTTTTACAGTAAAATTCCGATAAACTGGCTCACCAGCACCACCATGACCAGGGCAACGGGATAGGTTGCCGCGTATGCGGACGCTACATCATCCGTTTCGGTCACACGAATCAGCGTGCCGAGCGCCGGTGTGCTGGTCATGCCTCCGCAGATAGAGCCCAGCGTGTTAAAGAGATTGAGCTTTAGCACCCTCGCCGCAAAGAAATAACCGATAAGCATCGGTATCAGGGTCATGAGAGCTCCATACACAAAGAGCAGCAGCCCCTGTTCCTTCAGAATTTCTACAAATCCCGCTCCGGCCTGCGTACCGGCTCCGAGCAGAAACAGAGCCAGACCGAATTCCCGCAGGCATTCGAGGATATGCTTCTCTACCTGTACGCTCAATCGCCCGAAATGCCCGAAATGTCCGAGGATCAGCCCCGCTATCAGCGGGCCGCCGGAGGTGCCGAGTGAGAACACTGCGCCGCCCGGAAGCGGTATTTCGATCTTCGCCAGGATAATACCCAGTACGATTGCCAGAGAAAACGGGAAAAATCCCATGCTGTCTACGTAAAACAGCTCCTCTTTTTTTGTCTTTTTGAAATCATCCATCTCTGCATTAGACGCCGACTCATAAGCGCCGCCCAAATGCGCGGCATTTTTTTCATGGGCGGCACCTTCTGCCGCCGAACGCAGTTGAGGGGGCTCTTCCATTTTTATACGCTCTGCGGCCATGTCGGCCTTTAAAATCTTAGGCACCAGCTGTACAAACAGAACCACGCCGACCACGCCAAAGGGATAGGCGATTCCGTATCCCACAGAAGCCGCGTCGGATCCGGTAGCATCCAGAGCCGCCGCCAGCCCCGGCGTGCTGGTCAGCGCTCCCGTCATCATACCCAGGCTGATATCTGTCGGCACGCCGAACACCCGGATCACAGCCACGCAGACCAGCGCTCCCGCAGCGATTATGATAACACCAAGCAGGATGTAGGATTTTGCGTTTCGTTTAAAGTTCCGGAAAAATTTCGGTCCCGCGATAAATCCAACGGAGGTGACAAAGCAGATCAGCCCCAGCTCTCGCACCAGAGACGGGATCTCCACCCCAAAATGCCCGAACACCAGCGCCACCAGCAGAATTCCTGCCGTTCCGAGCTCCAGACCGCAGATTTTGATGCTTCCCACCAGATAGCCGATGACCGCGATCAGAAATACCATCATCACGGTGCTGGAAAGCACACTTTCCTGAAACCACTGTATCAGTCCCATCCTATCTCTCCTTATGTTCACAGTTTCCCGACCTGTTCAGAATTTCGGCAAGCCGGTCCCGCTTATTACATATGTCGCGCATACTTTGGCAGCAGAAGCGGCGACACATCGCCGGTATCTGCTCCCGCAGCCTGCAGCTCCTCTGCGTATTTCTGAATATGCTCCAGCGTCAGCCTGCCTGTCTCGACTTCCTTCGCCTTCGCCGCGGCGGCTTTTCCCGCGTCGCGCCCGAACACAATGACATCCAGAAGGGAATTGCCCATCAGACGGTTGCGCCCGTGGATCCCCCCGACCGCTTCTCCGGCTGCCAGAAGATTCGGAATCACTTTGGTAAAACCATCCCCGCCGATTTCCAGGCCGCCGTTCTGATAGTGCAGAGTCGGATATACCAGGATCGGAAGCTTTCTCATATCTATACCGTAATTCAGGTACATCCGGAGCATCGCGGGAATCCGCTTCTCGATCGTACCCGCCCCGCCAATCTGCTCGATCATCGGCGTGTCCAGCCATACTCCAGTGCCGCCCAAATGCGCAGCATTTTTTTCATCGGCGGCACATTCTGCCGCCGAACCACCGGGAGAGGGCGTTTCCATCATGCCGATGGGGGTAGTCACGCCTTTGCCTCTCTCCATACACTCCCGGATAATCGCCGCCGCCGCCACATCGCGTGTTTCCAGCGGATGCATAAACGCTTCACCCTCTGCGTTTACCAGCTGTGCTCCCAGAGAACGCACCTTTTCTGTCACCAGTGCGCCGTAAATCTGGGATGGATATGCCACGCCGGTCGGATGGTACTGGATTGTATCCTGGTACAGAAGCGGCGCGCCCGCGCGGTAGCCGAGAACCAGGCCATCTGCGGTCGCTCCGTAATGGTTGGAGGTCGGAAAGCCCTGATAGTGCATACGCCCCGCGCCGCCGGTCGCAATGACGACGGTCTTTGCCCTCGCCACCAGATAGTCGTCTGTCTCCATATTCAGCAGCACCGCGCCCGCCGCCTGGCCCCTGTCGTCCAGAATCAGCTCTACCGCAGAGGTAAATTCCACCACCGGTATCTGACGGTTCAGCACTTCATCCCGCAGGGTGCGCATGATCTCCGCGCCGGAATAATCCTTGCATGCGTGCATCCTTTTCCGGGAAGTACCGCCGCCGTGGGTAGTCACCATATTCCCGTCAGCATCCTTATCAAACATAACGCCGAGCTGATTCAGCCATAGGATCGCGTCCGGAGCCTCCATGACAAGCTTTTTCAGCAGCTCTGGCCGTGCGGCGAAATGACCGCCGCCGAACGCGTCCAGATAGTGCTGTACCGGTGAATCGTTCTCCTTATCCGCCGCCTGAATGCCGCCCTCTGCCATCATTGTATTCGCGTCGCCGATGCGCAGCTTTGTCACGATCATAACGTCCGCTCCGGCTTCATGCGCTTCAATCGCCGCGGATGCTCCGGCTCCGCCGCCGCCGATCACAAGCACATCTACGTCGTAGTCAATTTTATCCAGATCAATCTCTTCATGCAGGAGACGGCTGTTCGAATGCAGGAGATGGACAAGCTCCTTAGGCGCCTTCTGCCCCCTGTTCGGTCCGATTTTGATTTCTTCAAATGCTTCCTCCCGGTAATCCGGGTGAAACGCTTTCAGGAGGTCGTCCTTTTCCTGCGCGCTCATTCTCCTGGGTTCCGCACTCATACGCGCTTCTCTGGTCGCTTCAACCTTTTTTACTGACTCCAGCATTTCCGGTGTAAACATGGCTTCCCTCCTTATTTCTCAATCTCTCTGGTGTTGTAAAGCTCCTGCATCTCGGTGATCGGCTCCTGCATGATCTGCGCGATCACCTCGCCGTAACCGCCCTCACCGATC
>JAJQIE010000005.1 GCA_021199395.1 Lachnospiraceae bacterium
GATCCAAAATAATAGGTATTTGAGTCTATCGTATAAAAACCGGTCACCATGACGCCGTTTTCATCCACGTATTTTGTCTCTTTGATCCATTTACTCTTCTGAACTACGCCGCTGCTGTTGCAATAGTAATAATTGCCATTGTATTTTACCCAGCAGCTGGAGTACCTCGTGCCGCTGGACTTAAAGATGTAGGTTTTAGAACCGATCTTTTTCATGCCGGTCACCATAACACCCTTGCTGTTTACATATTTTTTCCCGATCCACTTGCTTTTCTGCACGATACCGCTCGCGTCCGCATAATAATATTTGCCGCTGACCTTGAACCATCCCGTACTGTACTTGCTGGTGGTCGAATAATAATAGGTATTGCCTTCGAGCGTCACAAAGCCCGTTTTCCTCTTTCCGGTATATTTGCCGTCCGATCCTACCCATTTATTCCCAACCCAGGTGCTGACCGCCATAGAGCCGTCAGACTGGAAATAGTATTTTTTATTCAGCCATTTGGAAACATAAAGAACGCCTGTAGTCTCTTTTGCGTAATATTTTTTCTTGTTTACGGTAATCCAGCCGTACTTCATCTTTCCATTCGAAGCAAAATAATACAGCTTTTCATTTATCGTGATAAAGCCGGTCTGCATGATGCCATTTTCATTAAAATAGTAACGGTTGGAATTAATCGTCACCAGCCCCGTCGCGTATCCCGGCGATTTCGATATGGTATACATTTTACCCTCAGAGGTCGTTTTCCACGCGGCGTCCGCCCTCGTCGCCGGAGCAAAGAGCAGCAGGAACGCGGTGAAAACGAAAAACAGTACCACTTTCGGCAATACCGCTTTCCCCGGAAAAACAGTCTCCGTATATGAAACATTGTCCTTATATGATTCCATACCATTCTATCTCCATGTAATAATTGGTTTAATTAATTACGTTTTTTTAAATCTTCTTTAAGATTTTATCTTATATTTGTTACAAAGTCAATATGGGGATTGGTAAAAAATTGAAAAATACGCATCTTGACATTTTTTTCTTTTCTGAGAAAATGGAAGCAGTCATTCACATTGTAGTGGTGCAGCAAAACCGCCGCATAATAATTTACAGGAGAGAGCATTTCAATGAGACTTCGAAATATACCCGGAGCGCGCGAGGCGATCGCTGAAAGTGATTATGTCGTACATGAGGATGTTATGAGAGACAATAAAGGCCATTGGGATACGGTATTTCCCCGTACACAGCCGCTTTATCTGGAGATCGGCATGGGAAAGGGTCAGTTTATCACGGAAATGGCGCAGAGGCATCCGGACCGAAATTATGTCGGCATTGAAAAATATTCCAGTGTGCTCGTTCGCGCCCTGGAAAAGAGGAAGCAGCTTGAGGAGCTGGATAACCTGCTGTTCCTCCGGATGGAAGCGGAGGATCTGACGGATGTTTTCGGTCCAGGGGAGATCTCCGGTATTTACCTGAATTTCTCCGATCCATGGCCTAAGGATCGCCACGCAAAGCGCCGTCTTCCCGGCCGTGAATTTCTTGCCCGCTACGACCGGGTGCTCACCCCGGAGGGCAGCGTCGAATTCAAAACAGATAACCGGACGCTTTTTGATTTTGCCATCATGGAAGCGCGGGAATCAGGCTGGCACATGACAGGATGTACCTTTGACCTCCACAACGACCGTGAGATGAGCCAGGGCAATATCATGACGGAATATGAGGAGCGCTTCTCATCGCAGGGCAATCCGATCTGCAAGCTGGTAATAACCAGGCAGGAGCAGTCGGCATATGATAATTCAGGGGGGCAAACGTCAGCAATAGAAGCGCCTGCGCTCCGGTTCACGGCTTCATGCCCCGCCAAAAACATATAGAAATAGCTGTCCGGGCTGTTTTCTGTCTATGATGGAGGTTCCCATGCGTATCCGCGGCTTCAGAAAAAAACTGTATCTGCTGTCCTGTTCCAATCCGGAGCTTGACCGGAGACTGCTGCAGCTTTGCCGTTCTGTTGAAGAGGTAAAGCTGCTTCTTTATCATTTTTTCTCTTGACATTGTCCCTCTTTTTATCTATCATTACTTCACAGATGAAATACCGTCGTTCATGAGCAATCTCGACGGTGTTTTGTTTTGTTGTTCGACAGTCGCCGGATATCGCCGTATCGAGTACTTTGTCGGACATGAACTATTATATAGGAAGGAGATTTTCATGATTCGTACTATTGCGAAGCAGGTAAAGGAATACCGGAACGCCTCCATCGTCACCCCGCTGTTTATGCTGCTGGAAGTTCTTATGGAGACGCTGATCCCCTATCTGATGGCGTCAATCATTGACGAAGGCGTCAACACGGGCGATATCAGCCATATCTACCGGGTCGGCGCGGTGATGATCGTATGTGCGCTGATCGGCCTTTGCGGCGGTATGCTGGGCGGACGGTTTGGCGCGAAAGCATCCGCGGGTCTGGCAAAAAATCTGCGTGCCGAGATGTTCAGCCATATCCAGACCTATTCCTTTTCCAACATTGACAAATTCAGTCCGGCCGGGCTGGTGACCCGTCTGACAACCGACGTGACCAACATTCAGAATGCCTACCAGATGATCCTGAAAATGGCCATGCGCGCGCCGGCAAGCATTATCTGCGCTCTGTTCATGGCCTTCATGATCAACGCGCGGCTGGCGTCGATCTATCTGATTGCCGCTCTGATCCAGGGCACGGTACTCATCTTTCTGGTGAAGCACGCTACTCAGTATTTCCAGCAGGTTTTCCCGAAATACGACGACCTCAACGCTTCGATCGAGGAAAATGTCTCCGCAATCCGCGTAGTGAAAGCCTATGTGCGCGAGGATCATGAGACTGCCAGGCTGAAGAAAGCCAGCGAAAACATCTACCGTCTTTTTACAAAGGCGGAGCACAATGTCATCATCAACGCTCCGCTGATGCAGTTTACGGTTTACACCTGTATCATTCTGATCAGCTGGATCGGGGCAAAAATGATCGTCGCGGATTCCCTGACGACCGGCGAGCTGATGAGCCTTCTGACCTATTGTATGAATATTCTCACCAGCCTGATGATGCTCTCCATGATTTTTGTCATGATTTCCATGAGTGTCGCCAGCGCGCAGCGTATCTGCGAGGTGCTGAATGAGGAGCCGGATCTGACAAATCCGGAGCGTCCCATCATGGATGTGCCGGACGGCAGCATAACGTTTGAGCACGTTGATTTCTCCTATCACCTGGCGCCATCCTCTCCGCAGGAGAATAAGGCCTTTGCTGATGCAAATGCTTTGCGTCCGGACGGCAAAGAGGACAGCCGGGAATACGTACTGTCGGATATCAGCCTGGAAATCCATTCAGGTGAGACGATCGGCATCATCGGCGGTACCGGAAGCGCCAAGACCAGCCTGGTCAACCTGATCAGCCGTCTCTACGATGTATCCAACGGTGCTGTCCGCGTTGGCGGGCATGACGTCCGCGAGTATGACATGGAGACACTTCGCAATCAGGTAGCCGTCGTGCTCCAGAAGAACGTGCTTTTCTCCGGTACGATCTATGAAAATCTGCGCTGGGGCAATAAAAACGCTACGGACGCGGAATGCCGGGAGGCCTGTCGCCTCGCCTGCGCGGACGACTTTATCCAGGCGTTCCCGGACGGCTACAATACCCACATAGAACAGGGCGGCAGCAACGTATCCGGCGGACAGAAGCAGCGCCTGTGCATTGCCCGCGCGCTCTTAAAAAATCCTAAAATCCTGATTCTCGACGACAGCACGAGCGCCGTGGATACCGCTACCGACGCGCGGATCCGGCGCGCTTTCCGTGAGGACATCCCGAACACAACGAAGCTGATCATTGCGCAGCGTATCTCCAGTGTGCAGGACGCGGATCGGATCATTGTCATGGATGAGGGACGGATCAACGGCTTTGGCACTCATGAAGAGCTGCTTGCTTCGAACGAGATTTACCGTGAGGTATACGAATCTCAGACGAGCGGCGGCGGTGATTTTGATGAAAAGGCAGGTGATTAAGTATGCCAGGACCAAACGCTCCGCGCGGAAGCAGACCGCAGGTACAGAATCCCGGAAAGCTGCTCAAAAGGCTGATGGGATACATCTTCCGCGATTATAAATTCCACTGTGCCATTGTCTTTGTACTGATCTGTGCCAGCGTGCTTGCCAATGTACAGGGAACGCTTTTCATGAAAAATCTGATTGACGACTATATCACACCGTTTCTGCTGACAGACAATCCGGACTTCGGCCCGCTCGCCCGCGCGATTGGACGTGTAGCCGTATTTTATGTGATCGGCGTTGCCTCTACTTATCTGTATAATCGTATTATGGTAACGGTCACACAGGGAACCCTCCGGAATCTGCGGAACGACCTGTTCTCCCATATGGAAACGCTGCCGATCCGGTATTTCGACACGCATGCGCACGGCGATATCATGTCCGTCTACACAAACGATATTGATACGCTGCGCCAGATGATCAGCCAGAGTATTCCGCAGATCATCAACGCGGTCTTCACGGTCGTCAGCGTGCTGATCAGTATGATTATCCTGAGTATTCCTTTGACGCTCGTCACTTTAGTCATGGTCTGCATTATGCTGTACTGCACGAAAAAGGCCACCGGACTCAGCGGCCGGTATTTTCTGGAGCAGCAGACGAATCTCGGAAAAGTAAACGGTTATATAGAGGAAATGATGAAGGGACAGAAGGTCGTCAAGGTTTTCTGTCACGAGGAAGAGAATATTGAAAAATTCACAGAGCTGAACAATGCGCTCTGTGTAAGCGCCGACCGTGCAAACACCTACGCCAGCTTTTTAGGGCCGATCAACGCCCAGCTCGGCAACGTCAGCTATGTAGTCTGCGCGATTGTCGGCGGAATTCTTGCGTTAAACGGCTTTGGCGGCTTTACGCTCGGCGGACTTGCCCGCTTCCTGACGTTCAACAAGAGCTTCAGCATGCCAATCAACCAGGTCAGCCAGCAGCTGAACGCAATCGTCATGGCAATGGCAGGCGCGGATCGTATCTTCCGCCTTATGGACGAGGAGCCGGAGACGGACGACGGCTATGTGACTCTCGTAAACGCAAAGGAGGAAAACGGCAGGCTGACTGAGTCAGACGCCCGAACCGGACGCTGGGCATGGAAGCACACGCATCAGGCGGATGGTTCCATAGACTACAGAGAGCTGAAGGGCGATGTGGTCTTCGACGGCGTAGATTTCGGGTATACCGATGACAAAATCGTTCTGCACGATGTGAAGCTATATGCTACGCCCGGTCAGAAAATTGCCTTTGTCGGTTCTACCGGTGCGGGAAAAACGACCATCACAAACCTGATCAACCGTTTTTACGATATTCAGGACGGCAAAATCCGCTATGACGGCATCAATGTCAACAAGATTAAAAAAGCCGACCTGCGGCGTTCCCTCGGCATCGTGCTGCAGGACACTCATCTGTTCACTGACACCGTGCGTGAAAACATTCGTTTTGGAAAGCTGGACGCGACCGATGAGGAGGTTATCGCGGCGGCAAAGCTCGCAAACGCGGACGGCTTCATCCGCAGGCTCCCGCAGGGCTATGACACAATGCTGACCGGTGACGGTGCCAATTTAAGCCAGGGACAGCGGCAGCTTCTCGCCATTGCACGCGCTGCCATCGCGGATCCTCCGGTGCTCATTCTGGACGAAGCGACCAGCTCCATCGATACCCGCACCGAGCGTATCGTGCAGGAGGGTATGGATCACCTGATGGCGGGAAGAACCACCTTCGTAATTGCTCACCGTCTCTCCACCGTCAAAAACTCTGACTGCATCATGGTACTGGAGCAGGGACGGATCATCGAGCGCGGCACACATGACCAGCTGCTTGAAGAGAAGGGGCGGTATTACCAGTTGTATTTTGGAGCGCCTGCAACAAAATCGCCTTCGGTGATGGCAGGCGCGTAGGTAATAAGGGATCCTCCCGCAAGCGGGATCCTTATTACATCTCACTGTTAATGCGATTGGAGCGTAATATAGCGCAACACAATTAAAAACAGCAAAAAGCACTCATTAAAAAAAGTGTGCTTCGCACACACTCACGAATTTACTAAATCTCAAGAAGCACACTTTTTTGCCGCGCCGAATGCGTATTGCGAAGCAATAAAACACCATGCGCATTCGTGCGCATATATTTTTTGTATAATAGGGAAGTTCAGAGAACTTTCCTATTATACAAAAAAGGCGCCGGAGAAAGAAACACAGTTCCCTCTCCGGCACCTCCTTTTTTCCTTATCTGTATTTTTTCAGAACGTCAAATGAAAAAAATGGGGCGTCCACCAGCCTTCTTACGCTTCCTTTGCCAGCCGGATCACGTTCCAGGACGCCTTGTGGAGCATGCTTGTGAGCACGCCGCTATCCAGCGTTGTCTGAGCGTTTGCCTGCCTTGGCGCTACGTTCTCCTGTCCGAAACGGTTCTCCGCCTTCAGGTCGTCGTTTTCCAGAACAATATGCTCCACGAGCCGATATCCCTCAAAGCTTCTCACATCTGTCGTGAGCACCACGTCCTCCTCCAGATTACGGTTTACAGCAAAAATCGTCAGCTCGCCCTTTTCCTCATTGTAAACACTTACGGATTCTACGTCAGTCACAGCGTCGTGGTTCTTTGTATCATGCCTGGGAACATCCATTACCGGCATCAGTGCAACCCCGCGGCCGTATTTTGACGCATGCATAAACGGATAAAAGATCGTCTGTCTCCATGCGCCGCCGCCATTCGCATCCGTCATAATCGGCGCTATGACATTGATGAGCTGTGCCAGACATGCTACCTTTACGCGGTCGCTGTGGCGCAGCAGGACGATCAGCATCAGTCCGACAAGCAGAGCGTCCTCAAAATTATAGATATCCTCAAGCATCGGAGGAGCCACCTGCCACGGATGGTTCTCTGTGATATCATCATCCGCCGCGTTGGAATGATACCATACGTTCCACTCGTCGAAGCTCAGATACATATTCTTTTTACTTCTCTTCTTCGCCTTCACATAGTCGCAGGTCGCCACGATTTCTCTGATGAAATAATCCATATCGTCAGATTTCGCCAGAAAATCATTGCTGTCGTTGGAACGGTTTCCATAATATGTATGCAAAGAAAGATAATCCACATAATCATAGGTATGGCTAAGAACCTGATCCTCCCAGATCGCGTAGGTCGGCATCTGGCGGTTCGAGCTTCCGCACACCACGAATTCGATCGATGGATCGATGATCTTCATTGCCTTTGCGGTCTCCTCCGCAAGCCTGCCGTACTCGTCCGCGGTCTTGTGTCCGGTCTGCCACGGACCATCCATCTCATTTCCGAGGCACCAGGTCTTAAACCCATACGGCTCCCTCTGGCCGTGGCTGATACGCAGATCGCTGTACTTTGTCCCGCCCGGATGGTTGCAGTATTCGAGCAGATTGCACGCATCCGAGATACCGCGCGTTCCAAGGTTCAGCGCCATCATTACCTCTGAATCCGCCGCTTTCGCCCATTTACTGAACTCATGAAGTCCTACCTCGTTTTTCTCAAGGCTCTTCCACGCCAGCTCCAGCCGATGCGGCCGCTCAGACACCGGGCCTACGCTGTCCTCCCAGTAGAAATTTGATACAAAATTGCCGCCCGGATAGCGCACGATCGGAACATTCAGCTCTTTTACCAGATCAATCACATCCGTTCGGAAGCCGTCCTCGTTCGAGAGAGGATGCCCCGGCTGGTAAATGCCGTCATAGACAGCGCGGCCGAGATGCTCGATAAATGAGCCGTAAATCCGGTTGTCGATTTCAGAAATCTGAAAAGCTCTGTCCAGAATCATTTTTGCCTTTTTAGCCATAATACATTTCCTCCTGTCTTCCTTTCTTCTAACCCCGCAGAAAAGCACTGTGCAGCCCTGCGCATTAAAAAGAGCCGCGCCAAACAAAACAATGTCTGACGCGGCCCGAAGAGCTTTCTGCTGGTTAAAATCCCTATAGCGAGATGCTGTCAGCCCTTTACTGCGCCGGATGTCATTCCATCTACCAGATATCTGTTGAAGATCAGATAAATGATGAGGATCGGGATAATACCGAACATAGAGCCCGCAATCAGCAGGTCGTAGTTGTTGCCGTATGGTGTCAGCAGCGTATTCAAACCAATCTGCAATGTAAATTTGCTTGTATCACGGTATACCAGCATCGGCCAGAGCATATTGTTCCAGGAACCCATCGCGCAGAGGATTGCCATGGATGCGAACGCCGGCTTGGTAATTGGCATCATGATCTTCACACTGATGCCGTACTCGGTACAGCCGTCCACACGCGCCGCGTCCAGCAGCTCTTTTGGCAGGCTGGTCATGTATTGCTGGAAGAAGAAAATCGTCGAGGCGGCACACAGGCCGGGCAGGATAACGCCGGCATTTGTATTGATAATGCCAAGTGTCGTAACCTCCTGATACAGCGGGAGCATCAGAATCTCAAACGGTACACTCATCGTCGCGATAACCATGAAAAACAGGAGCCCCCTCATCTTAAATTTATACATGGTCAGGCCATACGCGATGAAGTAGCAGATAAGCAGTGTCAGTATAACCGTCTCACAGGTCAGCACCAGAGAGTTCCGATACCACATGAAATATTTCTGGGAGTCCGCGATCGCCGTAGTGTCAGATGTATGCGGATTGATAAACATTGTAAACAGGTACGAATAGTTATCAAGGCTCCATTCACTGACCTTCAGATTCAGCGACATACCATTCTGAAAAATCTCACGCGCAGGACGGAAGGAAGCAGTCAGGCCGGCAAGGAGCGGGAAAGCGATCAGGCAGCAGACAATTACAAATAATCCAGTCGCCAAGACTGTCCCGACTCTGTGATTCGACGCCATTGTTTTTTGTTTTGGAGTATTATTTGCCATGTCCTTAATCCTCCCCTTTGTGCTTTCCGACCTTGATCGTACCGGTAGCGATCAGCTGCGCAATGTTAATTGCCATCGTAATCACCAGCAGTACCACGCCGACGGTACATGCGTAGCCCATATCGTTCTTCTCAATACCACGCTTATACAGGTATCCTACGATCGTCAGACCGATGTTCTTAGGCGACGAGTTGCCGTTCCACAGCATGAAGCTCTCAAGGAACATGGACAGACCTGCGTATACGGAAATCGTAATAACGTATACCGTCGTCGGCTTCAGCAGCGGAAACGTCAGATACCAGAACTTCTGCCATCCATTCGCGCCGTCGATATCGCCGGACTCATAGATACTGTTGTCAATACTCTTTAAGCCGGATACGAAGTAAAGCATATTGACACCGGTCCATCTCCACATACACAGCAGGAGCAGCGCTACCCACGCGGTACCCTTTGACTTCAGCCAGGCGATACTTGACTGTCCAAGCATCTGCAGGATCTGGTTCATCTGGGAGCTGTCGCCCTCGGAGAACATCAGACGGAACAGCATACCGGAGATAACTACGGACGTCAGCGCCGGGATATACAGGATAACCTTCCAGACGCCCTTCGCCTTTGTCAGACGGCTCTCCATCAGAACCGCGAGAAGCATCGGAATCGGAATCAGCAGCAGCAGCGTCAGCAGCATATACTCAATACTGTTGAGAAGCGCCACACGGAAGAACTTATCCGACATAAGCTTTACATAATTCTTCGTGCCGATAAATTCCCATCCGCTGAACGTAACCTCCTGAAAGCTCATGACAACGCCGGTCACCAGCGGATATGCCCAGAAAATAATCAGACTCAGCATGAAAGGAAGCACAAACACATAGGGCGCCACCTTCTGGGAATACAGCAATTTTTTCGCTTTATTCACTGTAATCAACCTCTCTCTCTCAAACGGCGGATTGCCGGGCGGATCTGGCGTCCTCCTGCATCCTCCTGTTACATTCCTTATTACTTCTTATAAAAAGGGGAGACCCGGGAATGCGGTTCCCGAGCCTCCCCTGATTTATTGCATTATGATTCAGAATCGCTTTGGAATTACTGCTCCAGCTCGAAGTCGAGGTAATCCTGTGCATCCTGCAGCGCGTCTTCTACGCTCCAGCCATCCTCTAATACATAGTTCAGAGTGGTTGTGCAGAAGTAGTCATTCAGTGTCGGAGACTTGCTTGTTGTGTAGATCGTGCCGATCGCATCGTTGTCAGCCAGCTCCTGAAGAACGGAATACGGCTGAACGCGGAAGAATGTATTGTATACATTGCTCTCATCAAACGCAAACTCTTCATCATACCACAGATCCGTGTTGCAAACGTCGAATCCAAGGTCTGCCCAGATATGAGCCTCGCCCTCTGCAGAGCACTTTGCCCATGCGAGCCACTCAGCCGCGAGCTCCGGATCAGAAGACTGATTGGTAACTACTGTACCTGTACCGCCGATACCTACGGAATTGATCTGGCCTTCCTCGAATACCGGAAGAGTTGTGATGTCATATTTGCCTTCCATCTCCGGCATATAGCTTGTGAAGCGGCTCATGTACCACATAGCCTTCGGGAAAGAAGCGATCTTGCCATCCATGATGTTTGCGAAACCAGCCTCAAGGTCTACATGACCATCCGTGGAGATCATTGCGATGCCTTCCTCAAGCCATCTCTGCTGCATCTCAAGCATATTCGTAACAGACTCAAGCTGAACATCTACGTCGCCGCCGATACCGCCGGTCCAGTCCTCGCCATACTCAGCCATAGCGATCCACAGCCAGTCAACGCCGCCCGTATCTACGGAGGTCAGATAAACTTCGCCGTTGGAAGCATCGCGAAGCGCGATACCAAGCTCTTCATACTCATCCCATGTCGTGATGTTCGTATAGTCAAGTCCATACTCTTCAAAAATCTCTGCGTTCCAGTACATTACTGTAGCGCCTACATGTGTCGGTACGCCAAGACGATTGCCATCTGCATCTGAGTATACATCCAGACGGGAGGTAACCAGAGAATCCTCATACTCAGCAAGAGCATCGTTCAGAACATACAGAGGGCTGTCAGAACCGCTGTAGTTCGGGAACTGGCCGATCTCGATATCGCAGATATCCGGAGCGCCGCTGCCTGCCTGCAGGGACATCATCAGTTTGTTGTGCATATCAGAATACGGATATGTACTGAATGTGATCTGGATCTGTCTGTCCGGATTCAGCTCATTCCACTCTTCTACCATGTTTGCGTAGAACTCATTGTGAACATCTACGAAGGACCACAGTTCAAAATGTGTTCCATCGTCCGGACCTACTGTCGTAACGGCAGTCGCCTCGTACTCTGTCTCTTCTTCAGCAAGTGCGGTCACACCCATGGATGCTACCACAGCACCACACATCATTAATGCTAACCAGCTTTTCTTCATGTTTCTTCCTCCTTTTTGCGCGGCGCTACCGCGCGTGAATCCGAAATTTGGAAAACTATGCATTTTTCCCAAAAACCTCACTTCGCCGGTCGCGCTTTTCCAATTTTTGGTAATTTTGCGTATTTTTCTTTGTTCCGTTCCCTTTTTGTATGGATATTTTACAACCAGCCGCCCCCCCTGTCAAGATTTATTTTTGATTTATATTTATAATTTTAGAAAAACCTAAACAAAAATCAGGGATATACAGGGTTGCCCGAATACAATTTCGCCCCCTGTTTCATTGACTTTTTCGTCATTTTTGCTATAATGAATGTGTTCAGTTCGTGAAAATCAAAATAATTTTTATTTATGATTTTTTTGTGAAATAGGAGGATTTTTCTTGCAGAATCATACTACATTAGAAAATTATCTGCCTGTTTTCCAGGCTCTGAGCTCTGATTTCAGACTGAAAATCCTGAAGCTCATCATTGCGGACAGCGGTCTTACTTTGAAGCAGATCGCAAATGAACTGAATGTTTCTCTGAGCACGCTCAGCCCGCATATCAATAAGCTTGTTTCCTGCGGTCTGATCCGTATAGAAGAAGAACCTGCCACCCATGGAACGCAGAAATGCTGTTATCCCAAGCAGACTCAGATCCTGGTAGATTTCGGAGATACCTCCAACCGGCTCCCGCTCTATCAGGCGGAGATCCCGATCGGTCAGTATTCTGATTTCGATGTGACGCCTACCTGCGGGCTCGCCACGGCAAATTCATTTCTGGGCTCTCTTGATGAGCCCAGGCTGTTTGCGCACCCGGACAGTACAAAAGCCGGTATTCTCTGGTTTACCACAGGCTATGTGGAATATATCCTTCCGAATTCTTCCTATTGGAATACAAAAATAGAAAAAATCACCCTGAGCTTTGAGATCTCCTCCGAGGCTCCGGGCGTTAATAACGACTGGCCGTCGCGCATCTGTTTTTCCCTGAATGGTACCCATCTCGGACACTGGATCTCTCCGGGGGACTTCGGCGACCGGCGCGGCAGACAGAACCCGCTCTGGTGGTATGGGTTCCTGAATCAGTATGGACTTATGAAAACCCTGACCATCACCACCTCCGGATGCTATCTGGACGGAGAGCCGATCTCCTCTGTTACGGTAGATGATCTCGCGCTCGACAGCCAGTCCGTGATGAAATTCCGCTTTGAAGTGCCCGCCAATACGCCGGAATCCCATGGCCTGACACTCTATGGACGCGGCTTTGGGGACTACAACCAGCACATCAACCTGATGATCCAATACCGGCAGAATTAAAGCGCGGATACCCGGCTGGCTGCATCCTGCCAGTCTGCCCGCGCTCGCATCCCTTCCCGGTTTCTGATTTTATTTTTTCATAAAGATCGGACGTCCGGTCTTTTCATCCCACTCAATTCGCATCAGCATGGTATGCCGGTTCGGGTTGTAGAGAGGGTTTCCCGTAATCTTCTCCTCTGTCCTTGCATGGTATACCATAATGGTATTGCCCTGCTCATCCGTTGTAAAGCAATTGTGTCCCGGTCCGTAGATTCCTTTCCCGGCATCCGTTTTCAGCACCGGATAGCGCTCTTTTTTCCACACTCTCGGATCCAGCAGATCCGCGTCCTCGTCCACGCTCAGCATCCCCATGCAGTATTCCGGGCCGGTCTCCGACGCGGAATAGGTGAGATAAATCTTCCCATCGTGATGAATCACGGCCGGTCCTTCATTTACCCAGAAGCCAACCCGCTCCCAGTCATAGTCGGGGGAGGTCAGCAGTACCTGAACGGTTTCCAGGCTGCAGGGAGACGACATACGCGCGATATACAGATTCGAAATCTGCTTTCCTACGCCGACCTTCTCCGCCCAGACATAGTACCGCTGTCCCTTATTTTCAAAAACCGTGGCGTCAAGAGAAAAGGCTTCAAATGAAAAGGCATCGTCTGCGGCGCGCTGCATTTTTCCCTTCTCCACCCAGGTTCCGGTGATCGGGTCTTCATCCGCGCACTCCAGCACATAAGGCCGGATCTCCCAGACGTCATCCTTATCGCCGCCCGCGTAATATATGTACCATTTTCCATCCAGATAATAAAGCTCCGGCGCCCAGATATGGATGCTCATGATCCCTTCCTCATGTTTTTTCCAGATCATGATCTCCTCGGCGTCCTTCAGCCCCGCCAGCGTATCGGAATGACGCAGCACAATCCCGTCATAAGCGGGAATCGAAGCGGTAAAATAATAGGTTCCATCTGTATGACGGTACACATAGGGATCCGCTCTCTGCAGGATCCATGGTTCATTGTATACCAGTTCTGATGATTGATTCATAGCTTACCTCCAATATCTTATCCCTCATGACACATCTGTTCCCGCCGTGTACTCTCAAACGGCGATCCCGGTCTTTTCATTTCTGATGCAAACAACATGATATTATATATTTTTTTGATAACATTGCAAGAAAAAAAGAACGGGAAAAACAGAAAAAAATTCGTTGCCACTTTCAGGATAATTCGGTATAATGAACGAAGCGATATCATTTTTTGTGAAAAATATCATGAAAACAGACGATAAAGCCATATAAAATTGCTTAATAGCGGTATGCATTACTATTCTGGGATAAAGGGAGGCGTCTCATTTGATC
>JAJQIE010000105.1 GCA_021199395.1 Lachnospiraceae bacterium
GGAGAACAGCGGCGCCTTCAGCAATGGCAGCTGCGAAGAGGATCTTCCGGAATTTGATTACGAGGCCGCGGCGGCGAGAACGCCGATCGTGTCAGTCTCGGACAGCCGCCGCGCGAAACGCCGCGCAAAAGCGGAAACTGCCGCCGCGCAGAGCCGGGCGCAAAGAGACAGAAGTGACCTGACGCGGGCGCAAAGGGATAAAAATGACTTAAAGGACAGCCTTGCGCGGGTAAAGGCCGGGATGCAGGAGACTGCCGCCTCGGATGATGCGCGCCCCGGCTCCGGTCGGGGCGCCGAAATACTGCGCCAGATGGATCAAAAAGAGCAGGAACGCCTGGTCAGAGAGGTTTTAAGCGAATTTCTTTCCCATTAACTCTTGCGAAACCTCTGTCGGTCTGCTAGAATGTAATGAAAAAGCGTCGTCGATGGCAAAATGACAGGCGCGATAAATGTGAGATACAACAAACGCAGATAAAAGGAGATGTGGTAGATATGAGTAAGAAAGTGACTTTTGATTATTCAAAAGCTTCCTGCTTCGTTGCTGAGAATGAAGTAGCGTCTATGAAAAGGATTGTTGCCGCGGCGAAGGACGAGCTGGTTTCCCGCACGGGAGCAGGGAATGATTTCCTTGGATGGGTTGACCTTCCGGTGAACTATGACAAAGAGGAATTTGACCGGATCAAAAAAGCGGCGGAGAAAATCCAGAGCGACAGCGAAGTGCTGCTGGTTATCGGTATCGGCGGATCCTATCTGGGCGCGCGGGCGGCGATTGAGTTTCTGCGCCACAGCTTCTACAATAACGTATCGAAGGAGATCCGGAAGACCCCGGAGATCTATTTTGTGGGCAACAGCATCAGCAGCACCTATGTACAGCATCTGATTGATGTGATCGGCGACCGGGATTTTTCTGTCAATATTATTTCCAAATCCGGCACGACGACGGAGCCGGCGATTGCGTTCCGCATTTTCAAGAAGCTGCTGGAGGATAAATATGGTAAGATGGGCGCGGCGGAGCGTATTTACGCTACGACGGACAAGGCGAGAGGTGCGCTGAAAAATCTTGCGACAGAGGAGGGCTACGAGAGCTTCGTAGTGCCGGACGATGTCGGTGGACGTTTCTCCGTATTGACGGCGGTAGGACTTTTGCCGATCGCGGTCAGCGGTGCAGATATAGATAAGCTGATGGAGGGCGCAGCGTCCGGACGAGCGCGCGCACTGGAAGCTGATTTTGAGGAAAATGACGCCCTTCAGTATGCGGCAGTTCGAAATATCCTGCTCAGAAAGGGTAAATCCGTTGAGGTTCTGGCGAATTATGAGCCGAGCATGCATTATGTTTCCGAGTGGTGGAAGCAGCTTTACGGTGAAAGTGAAGGAAAAGACCAGAAGGGAATCTTCCCTGCGTCGGTAGATCTCACGACAGATCTCCATTCTATGGGTCAGTTTATCCAGGACGGAAGCCGTATTATGTTTGAGACGGTAATGAATGTAGAAGAATCCAGATGTACTCTGACGATCGGCGAAGAGCCGACAGACCTTGACGGCCTGAATTATCTGGCGGGAAAGACCGTGGATTTTGTAAATAAAAATGCCATGAACGGAACCATCCTTGCCCACACGGACGGCAATGTCCCGAATCTGATGGTGAAGATTCCCAGACAGGATGAGTTCAGCCTTGGCGAGCTGTTTTATTTCTTTGAGTTTGCTTGCGGCGTAAGCGGGTATGTACTGGGCGTGAACCCGTTTAATCAGCCGGGAGTTGAGAGCTACAAGAAAAATATGTTTGCGCTCCTTGGCAAGCCGGGCTATGAGAAGGAGCGGGAGGAGCTTCTGAAGAGACTGTAAGGAACAGAAGCCGCGGGGAGCTGTACAGGCAGAAAGCGGCGCGGCAGAGCTGCGAGGAAGATTATACGGATACGACAGTGCCGCGGCAGAGCTGACGGGCATTGCTGCTGTCCGGATGTGAGGGAGATTCAGGGGGGATGTTATGAGGACGCGGAGGCGTTTCATGGTATCCTCCTGAATTTTCTTATAATATACTGTAAAAGCGTCGTCAATGGACAGACTCGTGACATGCTTGCATGTCTAAGAGGCTGTACATTAGAGGCTTTTACATCGTAGTGGTGCAGCGAATGCCGCTGCATGTGGATATACTATAAATGATGGTGATAGCGTTGTTTGCGAATGGTGGCGGCGACGTCAGCATGAGAGTTTAAGAAACAATAGTTTGGAGGAAGGTAATGTCTGTACTGGCAGAAAAGCTTCATCTGCCGCATGGGAATCAGCATCTGCGCTGCGCGGTGCCGATCGCGATTACAGCAGGTCTGCTGATTTACTATTGCGCACATCCGGGTATGTACTCATCGGAAGGGACGCAGTCACTGCTGCGAAGTACGAGAACATATGAGATTGCGCTTCTGTCAGCTGCGCTGATTTCTCTGTGGCTGGTGAAAAACGAACTGAGCGACCGGGTGAACCGTATCCTTTCCTGGATCTGGTTTGCGATCGCACCGTTTGCGGTCTATTTTTCGCTGCTGTTTCTGAATGCGGATAAATTCAATATAGATTTTTTTGAACTGGATAAGACAGCGCTTGGACTGACGTTTGTGTTTTTATATCTCGTGCAGGGGCTTTTGTTTGGGCTGACTGGCAGCATCCGGTTTTCCGTGATGATTTATGCGGTGGCGGTTGCCCTCCTTGGAATCGTCAATTGCTTTGTGATCTCATTTCGCGGTACTGCGCTCTCGGCTGCGGATCTGTTTTCCATCGGCACGGCTATGACGGTGGCCTCGGAATATACCTATACGATCGACTGGTACATATTGATGGAAATTATGTTTACACTTCTGATCTGTACAGTCAGTCTCAAGCTTCGAAAGGGCAGGATGATGCCGCTTGCGGCGCGCGGCGTTTTTCTGGCGCTGGTAGCGGTGATGGCGGGCGGTTATTATTATCTCTGCGGGAAAACGACTTTTCTTGAGGATCATGACATTCGATCCGAAGGATTTACGCACCAGCTCAGGTATAAAAAATATGATATGCTGTTCACCACGCTCACGACCTGCTTTTATCTGGTGGTGGATAAGCCGGATGGCTATTCTCTGGAAGCGGTGAAGGAGATTACGGCGGACTATACGGATGCATCTGATGATGTGGCGGCGAGCGGAAGTGCTGACGGAGCAGGCGCGTCAGGCGGTTCAGATGATTCCGGAGCGGCGACCGCATCGTCCGGGGAGGTGG
>JAJQIE010000339.1 GCA_021199395.1 Lachnospiraceae bacterium
GAACCCACGTATCCAGCTTGGAAGGCTGGTGTTCTACCATTGAACTACACCCGCAACTGCATAGACATTTTACCCTGTAAGCCGACGGATGTCAAGAGGGGAATTTATATTTTCACCTGCGCTCCGAAAGTGCCTCGATGGACGCGGAATACTCGGAGGGAGTCATTTTGGATATTTCCTTGAACTGCCTGGAAAAATAGTGGACAGATGAGTAGCCAAGAAATTCCGATATCTGCGTAAAATTCATCTGGTTTTCGCGGATCAGCTGCTTTGCGTATTCAATTTTCATCTGCTGGAAAAAGTGGATAACGCCACAGCCGTTCTGTTCCCGGAACATGGTCTGGAGCTGAGAACGGCCGATCAGGTTGTCATGGCAGATTTCCTGAGCTGTAACCGTTCCGCGGATATGTTCCTCCAGATAAAAGAGGATTTTACTGTATGAATCTGACGGTGCCTGCGAGTCCGCATAGGAAGCGATCACGGACAGCTGTGGGATCGTATAGCGTCGGATCAGTGAGATCAGTAGCTGCTCAAGGTACAGGCGTATCAGCTGCTGTGCGCCAAACATTCCATCCGGTCGTTTTTCCATCCTCTGCAGATAAGGATCATCCAGCGGAGTCGATATGCAGCGGCGTGCCTCCGCGATCAGCTGTCCGAGAAGTCCGCGTTCCGCGTCCGAGAGAGTCAGAATCTGATTTTCAAAAAAGTTCATTGCCGGAGAATGGCACACAAATGAGACAACCGCGATATTTGGCGCGCTCTTCGCCGCCGCAGCCATCGTATGAAATTCATTTGGCCGGTGAAAAATCACCTGTCCCCGGTTTATGGTATGAGAGCCGTCGTCCGTCCGGACCTCGGCCCTCCCTTTGTCTACATACTGAAATTCCCAGAAATCATGTCTTTCACCAGCAAAATGAAAATCACTGCGGTATTCAAAATAGTGAACCGTATAGATTTGTTCAATCACAATATCGGATTCCAGAGTAATGCTCTCATAAGCCATAGCGAATTCGCCGCCTCCTTACGCTTCCGCCGGAATCATCCCTTCACGCCGCCTCCGGTAACGCCGGAGATGATTTTCTCCGAGAGAAGAATGTACAGGACAAAGGTCGGCAGAAATACGATCATGACTGCCGCAAACAGGCCGCCGTAGTCTCCCGTCTGTTTCATTGCACTGATGATCGTGTACAGGCCGACGCCAACCGAACGCTTCGAATCCGTGCTCGCAAATACGAGCGACATGAAATACTCATTCCACACAGAGAGGAAATTGAAAATGCTGACCGTCACCACGCCTGGCTGCGCCAGCGGAAACATAATCTTCCAGAAGGTCCGAATCGGTGAGCACCCGTCGATCGCCGCCGCTTCCTCATACGCCCTGGAAAGCGTGGCAAAGAAATTGATCAGGAAGGTCGTCGTATAGGGAATATTGATTGCCACATACAGGAAAATCAGCAGAACTCTGCTTCCGGTCAGGTGCAGTGAGGTCGTGATGCTCAGAAGCGGCAGGATGATCATGATCTGCGGCAGGCTCATCGCCCCGACAAATGTAGTCTTGATCATGCCGTTTCCCAGAAAGGTAAATCGCGCGAGCACATAGGCCGCCGGCGCGCACACCAGGATCAGCAGTACGGTGGAAACCGAAGCATACAGCAGCGAGTTCATAAAATAAGTAGAGACGTTCTGCGTCGTCCACGCCGTGACATAATTTTCAAAATGCCAGTTGCTGATACCGGAAAGCAGGGATTTGAAAACCTCCCCCTTAAAAATCGATCCGGAGGTGGAAAAACTCGCGGCCAGGATCCATCCGATCATGGAAAATGTAAAAATCACCCAGATAATCAGGATGAGATATCCGGGGAGCATCCGCACTTCCTTCCGCCAGTTGAATGGTTCGACATAATGTTCTTCTTTTTTCTTTCTTCGAAATGCCATTTTCTCTCCCCCTCTCTCAATATTCCAGATCGGAATCATCCCTGATCAGATGATTGATCAGGAAGAAAATCACCAGCACGCACAGTGCGAGCACGCAGGCAATCGCGGCTCCTGCTCCGGCGTCGGTTGTAGTGATCGTTTTACTTCCGAACACCATATCATACATATATATCATCGGTACGATCGTGCTGTTTTCTGAATCGACCGGTGAAAACATCTTCGACCAGACGAAAAATGAGACTGCGTTGACGCTCCAGAAAGTCAGGTTCATTTTCAGCGTCCCCTTTAAAAGCGGCATGGTCAGATAACGGAACTGTTTGAATTTACCGGCTCCGTCGATCGTCGCGGCTTCAAAAAGATCCTTAGGGATTTTCTCAATACCGCTGATCCAGATCAGCATATAATAACCCACCGCGCCGAACACGAACGCGATAATCATGGCCCAGAGCTTCATGTCTGTGCCGAGCCATTTGATTTTTGAAAGTCCGGTCAGGCCAAGTGCACCGAAAAAATTGTGCAGCAATCCGTACCGTTCACTGAATACATAGTACATCCACATAGCCGCAAGCGCTACCGCGCTGACCACATTCGGCATATAAATCACCGCGCGGAAAAAGGATTTAAACCGAATCCCGCTGGTCAGAATTACAGCAAACAGAAGGGAGAGCAGCATTGTCGCAATCCCGCCCACCAGCCAGATCGTCAGCAGGTTTTTCATGGATCGGCTAAACACATTTTTCCCGAAAATATTGAGATAATTTCCAATCCCGGCGAAGCTCCATTCGGCTACCGGGGTACTTGGCCGATTCACAGTGAAAAAGCTCATCAGCACTGTGCGTATCACCGGATAAATAAATACGATGGCAAAAATCAGCAACGCCGGAGCCAGAAAAACGACCATCATCTTTTTATCTTTTTTCATTTTTTCCCTCCTGAAACAAAATGGCAGACCGGACGGTCGGCTGACATACATACCTGAAAAGGGCTGCAGAATCAAACCGCAGCCCTTTTGCTTTCATTTACACACCCGCATCGCCTGTCAAAACGGATAACCAGTCCTTTATCCGTTTTGTATGAGCATATAGCACTCAGATATGCCTGCCGCGAAAAACGGTATGTCAGTTGCTCGCTTCTTCCAGTCCGTCTACAAACTCCTGCGCGGTAATTGAACCTGCAAAAAGCTGTGCGCCATACTCTTTGATCGTATCCTTCATATCCGCGTAGTCATCGATTCCGCAATCCAACTCATAGCTCTTGGTCGCCGCGTCAAACGCCGCCTTGCAGTTCACAAGGAGCT
>JAJQIE010000029.1 GCA_021199395.1 Lachnospiraceae bacterium
AAGCAGCAGGGAGCGTGTCCTTGGGATGATTGCTATCCGCGACACAGTCAGGGAGCTCCTCGACCGCCAGATGGAGGACGCGGATAATAACACAGTAAAGGCCATACAGGGCAGGCTGGCCAGCATGTATGATGGGTACACGGCAAAATACGGGCTGCTTAGCAGCAGGATAAATAAACGCGTATTTGCGGATGACAGTGGATACAGCCTTTTATCCTCCCTTGAGATACTCGGCGAGGATGGAAGCCTGGAAAGAAAAGCCGATATCTTCACGAAACGTACCATCCGAAAAGCGGTGCCTGTTACGTCTGTGGATACGCCAGGTGATGCGCTGGCTGTCAGTATCGGGGAAAAAGCATGCGTTGACCTTCCCTTTATGGCGCAGCTTCTCGGCACGCCCGGCGAGTATGGGAAGATTATTGAGGATCTGCGTGGCGTAATTTTCCTGGATCCGCTGGAATGCTCCGATGAAGATCCCACAGCAGGGTGGCATACATCTGACGAGTATCTTTCCGGGAATGTCAGAGATAAGCTGGCCATAGCAAGGAAGAATGCAGAGTCAGATCTGCGGTTTGCCGTTAATGTTGAGTATCTGCAAAAAGTACAGCCAAACGACCTGGACGCTTCTGAAATTGAAATCCGGCTCGGCGCGACATGGATAAAACCGGATTATATCAGCCAGTTCATGTGGGAGCTTTTCGGCACGCAGCACTATATGCACAATATGGTCTACGTACAGTATTCCCCTCTTTCGGGGGAGTGGGAGATTACGGGAAAGTCCACCGATAAGTTCAATGTAAAAGCAGCATCTGCCTATGGCACGGCGCGCGCGTCCGGATACCGTCTGCTTGAGGATGCCCTGAATTTAAGGGATACGAAGATCTATGACAGGGTGGAAGGTGACGATGGTAAAGAAAAGCGGGTGCTGAACGTAAAGGAGACAACTCTTGCGCAGCAGAAGCAGGAGCTTATAAAGGAGGAATTTAAGGACTGGATTTTTAAGGATATGAGCCGACGTGAGGATATATGTAAGACATACAATACCCTGTTCAATTCCATCCGACCGAGACAGTATGATGGAAGCCATATCCGTTTTGTGGGAATGACGCCGGAGATTACGTTGATGGAACACCAGCGGAATGCGGTTGCCCATATCCTCTATGGAGGGAATACGCTCCTCGCGCATTGCGTAGGTGCCGGAAAAACGTTTGAGATGGCAGCCGCTGCCATGGAGAGCATTCGGCTGGGGCTTGCCAGAAAATGTCTTTTTGTTGTACCAAACCACTTAACCCAGCAGTGGGGAGCGGATTTTTTACGGCTGTACCCTGCGGCCAATTTCCTTGTCGCGACCAAAAAAGATTTTGAACCGGCAAACAGGCGGCGGTTCTGTTCGCGGATTGCGACCGGGCAGTACGACGCAGTCATCATTGGACATAGCCAGTTCGAGCGCATCCCGCTCTCGACCGAAAGGCAGGCTGCGTCTATCCAGGGGCAGATCGAAGAGATTATGGATGCCGTTGACGGCTTAAAAAACGACCGCGACGCCGGATTTACTGTGAAACAGCTGGAGAAGACAAAAAGGTCGCTGGAGGCAAAGCTGAAAAAATTAAACGACCAGGGCAGGAAAGACAATACTGTCACATTTGAACAGCTTGGCATTGACAGGCTGTTTGTGGATGAGTCGCACCATTACAAGAACCTTTACCTTTACACAAAAATGCGCAATGTAGCCGGGGTTTCCCAAACGGACGCGATGAAGAGCAGCGATATGTATATGAAGTGCCAGTATATAGACGAGATTACTGGAGGGAAAGGCATTACATTTGCTACTGGCACGCCCGTGAGCAACAGTATGACAGAACTTTACACGATCATGCGGTATCTGCAGCATGATGCATTAAAGGCTATGAATCTTACAAATTTTGATGCATGGGCGGCAACATTTGGCGAGACTGTCACGTCGGTTGAGCTTGCACCGGAAGGAACGGGATACCGTGCGAAAACAAGGTTTGCGCGCTTTTATAACCTGCCTGAGCTGATTTCCGTTTTTCGGGAGAGCGCAGACGTGCAGACCGCCGATATGCTCGACCTGCCTGTGCCTGAGGTGGAATATACTGATGTGAAGCTGAAACCAAGTGAAACACAGAAAGGCTTTGTCGAATCGTTCTCCGGCCGGGCGGACGCAGTCCGGAACGGGAATGTGCCGCCATCCGTTGACAATATGCTAAAAATTACGACGGATGGCAGAAAGCTTGCGCTCGACCAGAGGCTTATTGACGACATGCTTCCGGACGAGGAGATAAGCAAGGTTAACAGCTGTGTGGAAAATGCCTATGGGATCTGGAAAGATGGGGAAGGAGGCCGGCTCACGCAGCTCATTTTCTCAGACCTGTCTACTCCAAAGGCAGATGGCTCTTTTAAAGTGTATGACGACCTGAAAAAGAAACTGGTCGGAAAGGGTGTCCCTGAAAAAGAAATTGCATTCATTCATACAGCGGATACGGAATTTAAGAAAGAAGAATTATTCAGGAAAGTGCGGGCCGGCCAGGTCCGTATTTTAATTGGATCGACCGCGAAAATGGGCGCAGGGACAAATGTACAGGACCGTTTGGTGGCTCTGCATCACCTTGATGTGCCGTGGAAGCCGTCTGACCTGGAGCAGCGCGGGGGCCGCATCCTCCGCCAGGGGAATCAAAATAAGAAAGTGAAAATTTTCCGCTATGTCACGGAAGGAACGTTCGATGCGTATTCGTGGCAGACCCTGGAGACGAAACAGAAATTCATTTCCCAGATCATGACATCGAAGTCCCCTGTCCGGTCTGCGGAGGATGTAGATGATACAGCTTTGACCTATGCGGAGATCAAAGCACTTGCGACAAGCAACCCTTATATAAAGGAAAAGATGGCCCTGGATGTAGAGGTGAACAAGCTTAAAATGTTAAAGGCAAATTATAAGAGCACCCACTATACTCTGGAGACAGATGTGGCACGGACCTATCCAGTTTCGATACGCGTCACGGAAGATCTTATCGACGAGATGAAAGAAGATGTAGGGATGATTAATGGGCTGTCTGACGATCTGAGGGACAAGGAACATTTTAGCATGACTGTCGGGGGGATTGCTTACTCAGATGTCAGGGAAGCCGGAGAGGCTATTATTCAGGCCGGCAAAGCCCTGCGTGCAGCGGGGGCAGAGGGAACCATCGGCGATTACCATGGCTTTGCCA
>JAJQIE010000080.1 GCA_021199395.1 Lachnospiraceae bacterium
TGTGCGAAGAGCCGAATGATCAGTTCTCCTTCAGCTATGAGCTGGAAGGCAGTATCGAGGACAAGCTGAACCAGATCGTTCAGAAGATCTACGGCGGCAAGGGCGTTGTCCTTACTGCGCAGGCGCAGAAGCAGGCGAAGCAGCTTGAGGATATGGGCTACGGCAACTGCCCGATCTGCGTTGCGAAGACACAGTATTCTCTGACGGATGATCCGGCGAAGCTCGGCGCTCCGACAGACTTTGAGGTAACGGTACGGAACCTGAAGATTTCCGCGGGCGCAGGCTTCATCGTAGCACTTACCGGCGAGATCATGACTATGCCTGGTCTTCCTAAGGTACCGGCTGCAGAGCGCATTGATGTGGACGAGACAGGAAAGATTTCCGGTCTGTTCTAAAGTCGATTTTGGCTTTCTGAACGATATTTGTTATTGAGGTAAGGCTCCGCCTTGCGCAACGCGCGCTTTGAAATGGCGGAGCCTTCTTTTTACAATGCGAAGGTGTGTGATGAAATGAAAATAAAAGAGGAAGATAACAGCGCCCTGATTTTTAAAGTCCTGTTGGGCTTTTCTATTGCGTTTCTGGTAGGTTCTCTTTTTGCCGGAGATCTTGACAGCCTGATTCCGGGCTTTCTCACGATCTGCACCAGGCCCTCCCAGTTTACGATGGATTATTTCGTCCTTGGCGGACTTGGCGGCGCGTTTTTGAATACCGGAATGGTAGGTCTTGCCTGCTGCGCCCTGATTTATTTTTCAAAGGCGAAATGCACGGGGCTTACGGTGGCCGCGTACTGGCTGAATGTGGGGTTTGCCACATTTGGCATGACCTTTACCGGTATCTGGCCGTTTTTCTTTGGCGTGTGGGTTTATTCCCGTATCAAAAAAGTTCCGTTTGGCAGTGTGGCAAACATCGCGATGTTTTCAACGGCTCTTGCGCCGTTTGCGATGGAGCTGATGTTCCGCTATCCGAATCTGGAAACCAGTGGTTTCAGCTTTGTCGGTCTGCTCCTGGCAATCCTTCTTGGCGTTGTGGTCGGGTGTGCCATGCCGTCGCTGTGTGCGCACGCACCCGCCTTTCACAAGGGATATGATCTCTATAATGCGGGACCTGCAGCCGGCTTTCTGGCATTCCTTGTATATTGCGTGATGTACCGCTCTCCGGGGGTTGAGGTTCCGTCCAATACCAGCCTGGGGGATGGACACCGACTGTTTGTCAATGTCTTTTTTATCATTGTCTTTGCCCTGTGCTTTGTCGCTGCGCTACTGATGGATAAGGACTGTCTGAAGAGCTATAAAAAGCTGTGGGCAAGCGATGGCTACAAAACAGACTATACCGCTGCGTTTGGCATGCCGGCGACCCTGGTTAATATGGCGTTCTACGGGCTGTTTATCCTGTTGTATTACAATGTGGTGCAGGGTATGACCATGACGGACGGGCATCTGGTATTTACCGGCGCAAAGTTTACGGGGGCGACGATGGGCGCAATCATGTGCATGTATGCTTTCTGCGCGCAGGGTGCCCAGCCCAGGACGGTCTTTCCGATCATGGTCGGGTATGCGGTTGCCTCTCTGCTTCCGTTTTTCATGTATGTGGGAGGCGTGACCGATACACAGAACTGGACGCTGACGACGCAGGCGATCCTTGTGGGAATGTGCTTCGCGAGCGGGCTTGCCCCGGTATCAGGGAAATTCGGGTGCTGGGGAGGCGTAATCGCGGGCGCGCTGCATGCGACGCTTGTCATGAGCGTTCCGCTGCTGCACGGCGGATTCTGCCTGTACAATGGCGGATTTACCTGCGGCATTGTGGCATTTCTTCTGATTCCTGTATTTGAGTGCTTTGGCAGGCCGCGTCAGGTGGAAGCCCGCTGACCTTGCCCGGATAAAACAGAGCTCCGATTATGACAGCCTGCACGGGAGCATCTGACCGGCGCTCAGGAATCGAACGGCGTCTGAGCGGTTTTTAAAGCATTAGAGATTGCGTTTAACAAAAGCTGGGAGGTATATCTGTTCTGCGTTGAGCAGGTGATGCCGTCCAGCTTTTGTTTTTCAATAATCTGAGAAACCAGATTGTCAAAAGAGGATATGACCAGAGGGTAGGAGGCTTCTGTCGCCTCACTCAGATTTACCAGCTCGATTGCTTTGATTTTATCGGAATCCACAGTGACCTGGACATCGACAGACGAGTCGCCGAGCACGAGCGGGGACGTGTAAACTCCCGCGATATAATTTCCTGTGCCTGAGGACGCCGGGGTGGCTTCTACGGATGCGGTTTCGGTCGCATCGGTATTCTTCTGAACCGTATCAGTCGTATTCTGTGATTCGTTTGTTGCGCTCTGCGTGAGGGCTGAGTCGTTCCCTTTTTCTTTGAACATCCACACAAGGCAGAGAATCAAAAGAATGGAGAGAAAGGCAAGCACCAGCGTATAGACGATCTCCCTAAGCCTGAAAACCATAATTTTGGGACTGGAACTCATAGGATCACTCCGTGACCAGATTGTTATTTCATTATATTTGGCGGGAAGATATTTTTATGTATAAAAGATCGGCGCTTTACAAAACTTCTCTGTCAATGGTATGATGGCTGTAAAAGAAAATAATTCCAGTGATTTCAGTATAAAAATTCCCGAAAAGCACATATTATAACCAGACGGTCGGCAGACCGGGGAACAAAAGGAATAAATGTAAAGGAGAAGAATCAATGAAACACTGGAAAAAGTACGTACTGTGTATTGCCTGTGTGTGCTGCATGGCTCTGCTTGCCGGGTGCGGCAGGGACAACGAGAATGCCGATGATAACGCTGCCAAAACTACGGAATCAGGTGTGAATGACACAGATGAAAACGATGACGGAGAGGTAAATGACGCCAGCGATGAAAAGGACGGGAATGATGATGGAACGGCTAATGACGCCGCGGACAGCGATGATCAGGCAGACGGCGACGCGCGGACGGACGATGCGGATGGCACGGACGACGGGGATACTGTCGCGGATGATATCGGAGATGCGGGAGAGGATGTCGTGGATGGTGTTGGCGACGCGGGTAAGGATGTCATTGACGGCGTAGAGGACGCGGGAGATGCGCTTACCGGAAATGAGACGGATAAAACGACTGAATAGGATACAGACAGGTTGCCGGGCGGCTATGGCCGCCCGACAATTTACAGAAAGGATGTGTTTGAAATATGCGGTTTCGTCCGTGCATTGACATACAT
>JAJQIE010000020.1 GCA_021199395.1 Lachnospiraceae bacterium
GCATTTTCATATCCAGACTGGTCGGAAGCAACGCACTTTCCTCCACGAACATCGTCTGGCCGGTCATTTGCATTGTAATCGCCATTGGAACGATGCTTGCGACCGGCGGGAACGCTGTCATCAGCCGGTATCTTGGAGAGGGGAAGGAACAGAAGGCGAGAGAGTGCCTGTCCCAGTTTGTGGTGGTTGGATTGCTCCTGATGCTGCTTATTATGGCGGTTACGCTTCCTTTCCTGGAGCCGATTTGCCGCCTGCTTGGCGCCAGTGACGTCCTGCTGGAGGACGGGATGACATATCTGAGAATTATCATTCTGTTTTCTCCTGCCTGTCTTCTTCAGTCGTTGTACCAGTCCTGGCTGGTTACAGCCTCAAAGCCGGGACTGGGGCTGTTCTTTACCGTTTTTGCGGCCTGCGCCAATATGTTTTTGGACTATTATTTTATCGCGGTCTGCGGAATGGGCGTTGCGGGAGCGGCATACGCGACGGGAATCGGGCAGATGCTCCCGGCTGTTTTCGGCAGCCTGTTTTTTGCGTTCAACAGGGGCGAACTCCACTTTTGCAGGTTCCAATGGAATTTAAAAGCTGTGCTGTACGCGTGTTATAACGGTTCCTCTGAGATGGTCACGCAGCTTTCCGGTGCTGTTGTGACGTTCCTGTTTAACATTATGATGATGCGGCTTGTGGGCGAAACGGGTGTCGCGGCAATCACGATTCTTTTGTATGCGCAGTTTTTGTTTAACGCCTTTTATATGGGATTTTCCGTCGGCGTTGGCCCGGTGCTCGGTTTCCGGTATGGTGCGCAGGATAAAAGAGAGCTGCGCAGGCTCTACCGGATGGTTACGTCCTTTGTGGCTGTCAGCTCCCTTGTTATTACCGCCGTTTCCATGCTGGCGGCTGATCCGCTGCTTCATGTATTTACGAAGGATGCGCAGACCTTTGCGCTTGCTTCGCAGGGATTTCGGCTGTTCGCCCTTTCTTTTCTGTTCAGCGGGATCAACATCATTTATTCCGGAATCTTTACCGCTCTCTCCAACGGCAGAGTGTCAGCGGTGATTTCTTTTGCAAGGACACTGGTATTTACAGCAGCAAGCTTATTAATTCTGCCGTCTGTGCTTGGATTGAATGGTATATGGCTTGCCGTTCCCTGCGCAGAGCTGCTTACGGTCGTGCTTTGCGTTTATTTTCACTGTCGGTATTTCAGGGCGGACGGTGTTTATTTTGGTGCGTAATCGTTCAGGTTTACAAATTATGTACTGCGGCTGCTCTGCCGGAATGCGGTCGGTGTCAGCCCAATTGCGGCATGAAACATCGCCGTGAACTTGGACTGGCTCTCAAACCCGACCCTGTTCGCAATCTCCAATATGGAAAGATTCGTTCCCACCAGCAGCTTTTTCGCCTCATCAATTCGCTTCTCCTTAAGGTACTCCGAGATATTCTGCCCATAAACAGCTCTGAAATAATTCTTCAGGCTGGTCGCGCTGATTCCCATGCCGCCTGCAATATTGGCAATCGTTTCCCTGCTCATCAGATTGGACGTGAGAAGCCGTTCTGCCTGTTTTGCCATGTTTACCTGACTTCTGGAAAGCGCACTTTCATAGCCGGAACGGAACTCGATTACCCCGGCTGTAAGCATTCTCAATAGATAGAAGGTATGTAGCCGCAGGAGGTTCAAATCCAGAATCTTTTTCTCATAGAGCGTCATGATGTCATTGATCGTGTTTTTGAACAGATTTACGTTCTCTGCAATCACCGTTGTATATCTTTCAGGCATTCCTGAGTTCACAGGCTGGCTTTCAGGGTATGTTTCGGGCAATAAGGTACAGGAAGCCGACAGACAGGCATAGAGCATCTGCTCAATATCAATGTTAAAAAATGACGGAAGTTCTTTATATTCCAGTGCCTTACGGGTGATGTAAATTTCGATGCCGGAATAGCTGCTGGAAGGATATTCAAAGGAGTGTGCCGGCTGCTCGTTGCTGATCATCAGTTCTCCGGCCCGCAGGTAGATATATTTCCCATTTGACGAATATAGTCCACAGGTTCCGCTGGCAGCATAATTGATGGTACAGATACAGTCATCTGTTTCCTGTGTTGTCATTTTGGGCAAAACACTTGTGAACACCTCATTGAATGCGAAAAGAATGCCGGGGCAGATTTCATACAGAACGAATTTGCCGGCATTCGTTCCTGCATTTCTTAAGGTGATTTCGGTTGTCAGGCCGTTCTTTTTCATTACATACTTTTCCATAGCTCCTATGATAACACACAGAGTTAGCTATGTCTAATTCAAAATGACATTTGGAACAAAAATGTTATATGGACATAGAGAAACCGGAAAAATAACTGTACACTGTCTGTATGAAAACTGAGGAGGAACAGGTGATATGCAGTTATCAAAAACCGTCGAAGGACAGACGTACATGCTGGTCAGCATCGGAAGCGATCCCCACTTTACCAGACGGGCCGGTTCTATGGGGCTGGTTCCGGATACGGAAATTCGGGTCATTCGCAACCAGGCGAAAATGCCGGTTCTGTTATTTGCCAGAGATACGCTCATTGCAGTGAATCAAAAAGATGCGGCAGGAATCGAGGTGGAAGCGAATGTATAAGATTGCACTTTTAGGACAGCCCAACTCCGGGAAATCTACTCTTTTTAATGCCTTGACCGGTTCCCACCAGCACGTTGGAAACTGGCCGGGTAAAACCGTGGAGCGTTGTGAGGGTTCTTACAAATATCAGGGAGAAACCATTTCAGTAGTTGATCTTCCGGGCAGCTATTCCTTAACGGCAGACTCCGAGGAAGAACGGATTACCCGTGATTTTATTACACAAGGCGATGCCGACCTGATTCTGGTGATGGCAGACAGTTCTCAGCTTTCACGCAGTTTGTATATGCTGGCGGACTTTTCCAAGCTGGATGCACCTGCCGTTTTAGTCCTTAATATGGAGGATGTAGCCAGGGCGCAGGGAAAACAGGTGAACGTGGCGCTGCTGGAGGAGCGTCTGGGAATCCCTGTAATTTCTTTTGTGGCTGCGGATTTGAAGCGGTATGACAAGCTGAAAGACATCATTCACAATTCGCTGCCTTCCGCACCAAAACTGAAAACTGAAAAGTGTAAAGACGGGCAGGAGTTTTCCTGGATCGCAGAAATCCTGTCAGGCGCTGTAAAGGCAATACAGAAGCCTTATACCC
>JAJQIE010000331.1 GCA_021199395.1 Lachnospiraceae bacterium
CCTCTGAAATGTCAAGCGTGTATGGAATTCCGGAAGGCATCTATATTACAGAAGTATCGGAGGACAGCCCGGCTGAGGAGGCAGGACTGCAGGCCGGATATATCATCACCAGATTTGACAGTACGAGCGTAAATTCCATGTCTGAGCTGAAAGAGCTGCTTGCGTATTACGCGGGAGGCGAAACAGTCACAATTGTTGTGAGCTATCAGTCGGATGGAGAGTATGTGGAGGAATCCATTGACCTGACCCTCGGCCTGCTGTCCGATTATCAGACGGAAACGGAAGCGGCGGTAAATCAGTAAGCCGCAGACGGGAGCATCCGGAGAACCGGGAATATGAAAGCACCGGATCGATCCGGCATTGGAATATATGCTGAATAAATAATAGCCGGAGTGTGAAAACTGATTGCAAAATAAAGAACATGCGTGTATAATAAGACCGCATGTGTGCGACGGAGCAGACACAGACAATTCGAATACCCGTGGCATTTGCCACGGGTATTCTCGTGAACGGAAAGTAAAACGGCTAACGTCGTTTACTATATTTTTAGCAAGGGGGCTAACCAATTATGTCTTACACAGAAGAAATTTATGACCGCGTAGTCACACAGAATCCTGGCGAGCCGGAATTCCATCAGGCCGTAAAAGAGGTACTCGATTCACTGAAGCTCGTGATCGATGCGAACGAAGAGAAATACCGTTCTGTCAGCCTGCTGGAGCGTCTGGTAGAGCCGGAGCGTATCATCTCCTTTAAGGTTCCGTGGGTTGACGACAATGGCAGGGTACAGGTCAACAAGGGCTACCGCGTACAGTTCAACAGCGCGATTGGACCGTACAAGGGCGGACTTCGTTTCCATCCGTCCGTAAATCAGGGTATCCTGAAATTTCTTGGATTTGAGCAGATTTTCAAAAATTCTCTTACCGGGCTTCCGATCGGCGGCGGCAAGGGCGGCTCTAATTTCGACCCTAAGGGAAAATCCGACCGTGAGGTAATGGCATTCTGCCAGAGCTTTATGACAGAGCTTTCCAAATATATCGGGGCAAACGAGGATGTGCCGGCCGGCGATATCGGCGTAGGTGGAAGAGAAATCGGTTATATGTACGGACAGTACAAGCGCCTGACCGGACAGTACGAGGGCGTGCTCACAGGCAAGGGACTGACCTGGGGCGGTTCTCTGGTGCGTACACAGGCGACCGGCTATGGACTGGTATATATTCTGGACGCAATGCTGAAGGATCACGGTATTGAGCTGGCTGGAAAGACCGTTGTGGTATCTGGCTCCGGCAATGTGGCGATTTACGCGACGGAAAAGGCACAGCAGCTTGGCGCAAAGGTTGTGGCTTTAAGCGATTCCAATGGCTATGTATACGATGCGAACGGCATAAACCTTGACGTTGTAAAGGAAATCAAGGAGGTTCGCCGCGGCAGGATCAAAGAGTATGCGGATGAGGTTCCGGGTGCGGTTTATACCGAGGGCAAGGGTATCTGGTCCATCAAATGTGATATCGCCCTTCCGTGCGCAACGCAGAACGAGCTGAATCTTGAGGATGCGAAGATGCTGAAGGCAAATGGCTGCTTTGCGGTAGCTGAGGGAGCGAATATGCCGACCACCCGCGAGGCGACAGATTACCTTCTGGCGGAAGGCGTTAAGTTCCTGCCGGGCAAGGCTTCCAATGCCGGCGGCGTAGGCACCTCTGCGCTTGAGATGTGCCAGAACAGTATGCGCAGAAGCTGGAGCTTTGAAGAGGTAGACGAGATGCTTCAGAGAATGATGAATGAGATTTATGAGAAGATTTCCGAGGCTGCAAAGCGCTATGGCGTAGAAGGCAATTACGTGACCGGCGCAAATATCGCTGGCTTTGAGAAGGTTGCGGACGCAATGATGGCGCAGGGTACGGCGCTGTAATAATCAAAAGACTCTGAACACAAAAACATCCATGGCAGAATTGCTGTGGGTGTTTTTTTATATATAGGAAAATTCTCCGAACCTTCCTATTATACAAAATTATGCGCAGGGACAGATACTGCTTTACTACAATTTGTATGAAAACCTGCCTGAATTTCCGCAGTTTTGACACTGTCGGAAAGTATGTGCAAATGATACAATTGGTTTGTTTAAAAGGACTTTGCGGAGGTCATTTTTAACTATAACTGAAACGGCACCCCATTTTTTTACTGAGCAGATTTTCTACATTTTGCGGGAAGTGGGGCGCATACAGAAAAGGAGGTATGTAAATATGTTGACGCCGAAACAGAACATGCTGGAGGTGATCCGAGGAGGAAATCCGGACCGCTTTGTAAATCAGTACGAGGCGGTGCAGCTTCTGATGCACCCGTTTATGTTTTCAAGCCCGCTGCTTCAGCCGGGGCAGGAGAATGTCGTGAACGCATGGGGCGTGACAAATACGTTTCCGGAGGGCGTGCCGGGGGCGTTTCCGGTACATACGCCGGATAAAATTGTGGTAAAGGATATTGAGGACTGGAAGGAATATGTGCATGCGCCGTCTCTGAAGTTTACGCAGGATCAGTGGGATATGGTAAAGGCAACCTATGACGCAGTGGATGGCGAGCAGTCATTCAAGGCTGCGTTTGTAGCGCCGGGGCTTTTTGAACAGACACACCATCTCTGTGAGATTTCCAATGCGCTGATGTATTACATCACGAATGAGGATGAGATGCATGACCTGATCAAATATCTGACCGAGTGGGAGCTGGCGCTGGCGGAAGGCATCTGCTCGAACCTGCATCCGGATGCGCTGTTCCATCACGATGACTGGGGCGGTCTGGACAGCACCTTTATGAGTCCGGCGATGTTTGAGGATTTCTTTGTGGAACCGTATAAGGAAATTTACGGATATTACCACAGCCATGGTGTGGATCTGGTGATCCATCACTCTGATTCTTACGCGGCGACGCTGGTTCCGGATATGATTGAGATGGGGATTGATGTATGGCAGGGCTGCATGGAGACGAACAATCTGCCGGAGCTGATTAAAAAGTATGGCGGGAAGATCAGCTTTATGGGAGGGATTGAGAACCGCGCGGTAGACTTTGAGGGCTGGACGGATGAAAACTGCGAAGCAGTGGTTCGGCGCGTCTGCGAAGAGTGCGGGAATAAATATTTTATTCCATGTATCGCGCAGGGAGGTCCGGGTTCGGTATATCCGGGCGTGTATATGTCCCTTTGC
>JAJQIE010000152.1 GCA_021199395.1 Lachnospiraceae bacterium
TCCTGCGGTCCTGTGGCCGTGTAATCTGCTGCGCCTCATCCTTTGGGACGATGAATGCGCGGAACGCAGAGCTGGCCGCGGAGGCGGAGCGCCTGGAATACCTGGAGGAACTGTGAAAAACAGTTTGTTCACGATGCTTTGGGAAGAAAACTGCTTCTCATAAGGATTCAGAATCTGGTGATTCTGTCATATTTTGTCGATGCAGGGGGGCATGAAAATGAATGGCGAGAGCTTTCGCAGCGGGCTGAAGGATGGCATTCCGATCGCTCTGGGGTATTTTGCCGTGTCATTTACGTTTGGGATCATGGCGGTATCTGCGGGGCTGACCGTCTGGCAGGCGGTTCTGATTTCCCTGACGAATCTGACGTCCGCGGGGCAGTTCGCCGGGCTGGAGATTATAGCGGCGGGCGGCTCCTATCTGGAAATGGCGCTGACGCAGCTGATCATCAACCTGCGCTACTGCCTGATGTCGTTTTCTCTTTCCCAGAAGCTGACGCGGGGGTGCGCAAGGGGACATCGCTTTGCGGTGGCATTTGGAATTACAGATGAGATTTTTGGGATCAGTGCAAGCCGGGAGGGAAGGATCAGCCCGTATTATAATTATGGCGCTATGTGTGTCGCGATTCCGGGATGGACGCTTGGCACGCTGGCAGGGGCCGTTTCCGGCAATCTCCTTCCGGAGTTTGCGCTAAGCGCTCTCGGTGTGGCGATTTACGGTATGTTTCTGGCCGTGATTATCCCGCCCGCGAAGCACAGCCGGGCGGTGCTGGGCGTGGTGTTCGGCGCTATGGCGGTGAGCTGCCTGTTTGCGTATGTGCCGGTTCTGAGACAGGTGTCTTCCGGCTTTGCCATTATTATCACCACGCTCCTGGTCGCCGGAGCAGCGGCATATTTCTGTCCGGTGGCGGAGGACGACCCTGAAAAAGCAGGTAATTTTTCCAAACAGAACGATGAGTAGAAGGGAGAAGCGACTGTGAACCATAATGTCTATATTTATATTTTTGTGATGGCGGTCGTAACCTATCTGATCCGCATGCTTCCGATCACGCTGATCAAAAAGGATATTGCCAGTCCGTTTATCCGCTCATTTCTGTACTATGTGCCTTATGCCTGTCTGGCCGCGATGACCTTTCCCGCGATCCTGTCCGCGACGGACAGTGTTATCTCCGCGGCGGCCGGGTTTGCGGCAGCTCTGATAGCCGCGTTTAAGGAAAAAAGCCTGGTGACAGTAGCCCTGCTGGCCTGTCTGGCAGTGTTTGTTGTGGAGCGGGTTCTGATGGTTTTGTGATGGACAGATTGTTTTCTCTGCCATTCGGTGCACCCGACCGCATATGGAATGGCTGCTTTGCAGTCTGACAGTTGGAGTAAAAGCGTGACGTGGATTTGGTTTTTTGTCGCTTAAATCATAAAAAATGGGAGGAATAAAGTATATGAAATTCTCTGAAATGGCTTATGAACGGCCTAAGCTTGATGAACTGAAGCAGGAGATTGCCGCGCTGACGCGGCGGCTGGAAGAGGCAGGGGATTATGCTTCCGCACGCGAAGTTTTTTTGAAAAAGGATGAGCTGGAGAAGCATATTTCGACGCTCTCGACGCTGGCGAGTATCCGTCATTCGATTGATACGCGCGATGAATATTATGACAAAGAGATGAAATTCTGGAACGCTGCCATGCCGGAGCTGCAGGAGTACCAGCAGGCGTGGACGGCGGCACTGCTTGCGAGTCCATACAGGGACAGGTTCGCTGCAGAGTACGGCGATCTGATGTTTGTCAACGCGGAGATGGAGCTGAAGACCTTTTCGCCGGAGCTGATTCCGGAGCTGCAGATGGAAAATGATCTGACGCAGGAGTACGAGAAGCTGCTGGCTTCGGCACAGATTCCTTTTGAGGACGGCGTTTATACGCTCTCCCAGATGTCGCCGTTTAAAAATGATCCGGATGACGCGCGGCGTTTCCGTGCATGGAAAGCGGAGGGGCAATGGTATAAGGACAACCAGGAGAAGCTGGATGGTATCTATGACGAGCTGGTGCATTTGCGGGATCAGATGGGAAAGAAGCTCGGATACGAAGGCTATACAGAGCTTGGCTATTACCGGATGGGACGCAACTGTTATACGAAAGAGGATGTAGAGAAATTCCGCAAAGCGGTCCGGGAATATCTGGTTCCGGTAGCGGATGGAATCTACAGGGAGCAGGCGAGGCGGATCGGGAAAGAATACCCGATGAGCTTTGCCGATAATGCGCTGGAATTCCGTTCCGGGAATCCGAAGCCGTGTGGAACGCCGGAGGAAATTCTGGAGCAGGGCAGGAGATTTTATGATGAGCTTTCTCCGGAAACCAGCGAGTTTTTCCGCATGATGCTTGACAATGGCCTGATGGATGTGCTGAGCACGGAAGGAAAAGAAGGCGGCGGCTATTGTACCAGTATTCCAGACTATGGCGTACCGTTTATTTTTGCTAATTTTAACGGGACACAGCATGATATAGAGGTCGTGACGCATGAGGCAGGGCATGCTTTTGCTTACTATATGAACCGTGACCGGGTGCCAATGTCGTCCTGCTGGCCGGGCATGGAGGCATGTGAGGTACACTCAATGTCAATGGAGTTCATGTCCTGGCCATGGGCAGAAGGATTTTTCGAGCGAGCCCCACGCGAAGCGTCTCAAAATGGGGCGAGCGAACTGCCGCCGAGCGAAGCGAGGGGGCGTTTCCCAGAGCGAGCCCCACGCGAAGCGTCTCAAAATGGGGCGAGCGAACTGCCGTCGAGCGAAGCGAGGGGGCGTTTCCCAGAGCGAGCCCCACGCGAAGCGTCTCAAAATACCAGAAAGTTTTTGTACAGCCATCTCGCGGGTGCGCTGACCTTTATCCCTTATGGTACGATGGTAGATCATTTCCAGCATATTGTCTACGAGAAACCGGATCTGACTCCTAAGGAGCGTCACAGCGTCTGGAAAGAGCTGCTTGGTATTTATATGCCGTGGATGAAGCTGGATGGAGAGATCCCGTTTTATGCGGATGGAGAGGGCTGGCAGCGGCAGCACCATATTTATTCCTTTCCTTTCTACTATATTGATTATTGTCTGGCGCAGACCGTTTCGCTGGAATTCTGGGCGATGCTGCAGCAGGGGATGGAAGGTGGAGAGCCGACCGAAGGCAAATCCGGGATAAAAAGGGCATGGGAACACTATATGGCTTACACAAAGCAGGGCGGCAGCCGCGTATTCACGGAGCTTCTGGCAAACGCGGGGCTGAAAAGCCCGTTTGATGAGTCCTGTCTGCGCGAGGTGTGCGAGACGGCGAGAGCGTGGCTGACGGAATTTGACCTTACGGGAATTAAGTAAGGACCTGTCGCGAAATTACCTGGGCATCTTGCACCGCCTAATACGCGAATCGCAACCGATAAAAGCCTCGGCGTAGCCCGCTACGCCTACGTTTTTATCGGCTGTGCTTCACGTATTATTCTGCACAATCTGCTCAGGTTATTCCGTGCCAGTTCCTAAGGCATGCGTCAGGCAGGCTGAGGGAATCGATGAAACAGGATGGAGACTGCAAAGACAGATGAAAGAGAAGAACGGGAAACGGAAAGGCCGCTGGGCTTATCTGAATGATTATGAAAAGGATGCCTCCGGCGCATATGTATACAAGGGGACAGAATTCGCATGGAAAAGTCCGCGGAAACCGGCTCTGGCACGGATCTGGCTGTTTTCTCTGGCGGCTCTGGGAGCGCAGATTGGAGCCGGATGTATTCCGGGGACGGGGATGAACGGGCGTGCCTGGGTGCTTCTTCCCTACGCGGCAGCTCTGGCGGCATCAGTGTCGCTGGTCTGGGGCGCCTACGCGCTCATGGACGGGGGAGATCCGCTTCCGGATCACATCTATCGACAAAGCATAGAGAAGCTGCCCGGCAGGGGACTTCTGGCCGCGGCGCTGTCCGGCCTGGCGATACTGGGAGAGCTGATAAATCTCATCCGGCAGGGGCAGTTTACCGGAACGGTTCCCTCCGCTTTACTGTACCTTCTTTTTGAAGCAGCAGCCCTGGCGTGCGGCCTCCTGCTCAGGAGAGAAATCCGGGCGCTTTTGTGGGAAGCTCATAGCCCTGTGGAGGATGACTAAAAGTAGCTGTATTGTTGCGGGGGCGATTGGATATGAAATATAATATTCCTGGAAAGGTTTTGAGTGATATATCGTTGTTTGCCAAAAATCATGGTGTTAAAAAGGTGATTCTTTTCGGCTCAAGGGCAAGGGGAACCAATACCGAAAGAAGTGACATAGATATTGCGGCGTCAGGTGGAGATTTTGACGGTTTCTTTTGGGATATAAAAGAAAATACACGATCACTCCTGATGTTTGATGTTATAGATTTAAGCAAAAATATTTCCGATGAACTGAAAGAAATAATCGAAAAAGAGGGTATTGTTATATATGAAGAAGCTTGAAAATTTTTCAAACTGCCTGAAAGCATTAAAAACGGCTGATTTTTCGATGGCTGATAATGACATTATCTACAGAACAGGAATTATCGGTCAATTTAATCTGACCTTTGAGCTTGGGTGGAAAGCATTGCAGGAGACACTTCGCCTTCATGGTGTGGGAAGTGCAGACACAGGGTCTCCGCGGGAAGTTTTACAGCTTGCCTATAAGACCGGATTTGTTGATGATGCAGGCGTATGGTTATTGATGCTGAAAAAGCGCAATACAATTGTCCATGTTTACAATGAAGATGAGGCGGATGAGTTATTGCTTTTGATTCGAGACAGCTTTGTCCCTGTCTTAGAGAAATTGGAAGGGACTTTATACAGGAAAACGGAAGAAGCCGGGGACGACTGGATATGAGAGGATGCAGTGCAAACAGTTATGACACCGGATCTGATGTCGGTCAGAAGCTTTCCCGGCGGGATCCCTTCAGCGTATGAAAATGATGGGAGAAAACGGGCATAAGGACAGCATATGAGCTGCATGGAAATGAATGGATTTGAGGTTACACAGAATTGACTTTTGTCTGGGGCTGTACTATAATCACAGCATCGAAATGTGCAGGGTGTGCGTAAGAGCTTCATCTGTGGTTCGAGTCCCGGATTCAAAGGATGAATCCAGGACAAGGAAGAGGTATAACGGCCAGCGCCGTTTGCTATAAAAACAAAGGAGGTATATATTTAACATGAAAAAGAGATTCAAGCAGTTGCTGTCGATGGCTCTGGCTGCGTCTATGGTTTTGTCGCTGCCGATGAGCGCTTTTGCCGAAGATGGGGGGGCTGAATCGGAGACGGAAGTCAGCGCGGACGGCGATACGCTGGTCGCTTCTGTGACCGGTCTTGAGCAGAAGTTTTCTCCATTTTTTGCGGCGAGTGTGGATGATGTGAATGTCACCGATATGACGCAGGCCTATGTGATGTATGTAGACCGTGTAGGCGATCCGGTTCTGAATGGAATCGAGGGCGAGACCCGCAGCTACAATGGCACAGATTACACCTATTACGGCACATCGGATATTGTAATTACCGAGAATGAGGATGGTACGGTAACTTATGCTGTGACGATGCGTGATGATATCCAGTTCTCGGACGGTACCTATGCGGACATTGATGATGTGATTTTCGCTATGTATGTATATCTGGATCCGACCTACGACGGCTCCACGACGCTGTATTCATGTCCGATCGTCGGACTGGAGGAGTACCGCAGCGGCATGGATTCCCTGTACAATCTTCTGATTGCTGCCGGCGCGGACAATACGGACTTTACTTATTGGACAGAAGAGCAGCAGACTGCTTTCTGGGATGAGGGACTTCCGGCGGCAGGTGCTGCGTTTGCGCAGTCGATCGTGGACTATTGCCTGACCAACTACCTGGATGATGATTACGCATCCTATATCGGCAGCACAGCGGAGGAGATTTCCGCAGAAGAAGGCCTGCAGGTGGCGTTTGGTATGGTTATGTGGGGATTCGCGAACGGCATCAACGACGACGGACTGTTCGAGGATGTCCTTGGAAATACCTATGATATGGCAAACGGCGAGTATCCGACCACGGCTGACTACTGGGCAAATATGGAAGCTGCCTATGCGGATGAGAGCGGTGTGACGGATTATGTGACTCTGAGTGATACTGAGGCTGCTTCCAGCGGATTGTTTACGTATCTGGACAGCGCTTATACGGTGGGTATCTCGACAGAGAATTCCGCGGACTCTATTTCCGGTATTGTCCGCACAGGCGATTACAGCATGGAGATTACGACCTCTGAGTTGGATGCGACCTTTATTTATCAGCTGGAGATCCAGATCGTTCCGATGGCTTACTACGGAGACGAGAGCCTGTACGACTATGACAACAATTCCTTTGGCTTTACCAAGGGCGATCTGAGCGGTATCAGGGAAAAGACGAATTCCCCGATGGGCGCGGGTCCCTATATCTTTAATGAGTATTCAAACGGTGTTGTTTATATGGAAGCAAACCCGTATTATTTCAAGGGTGAGCCGGCGACAAAGTATCTGAACTTTGTAGAGATCACTTCTGAGGATGACAAGGTGTCCGGCATCACGACCGGCACGATCGATATTGCGGATCCGTCCTACTCTGCTGAGAGAGCGGATGAGATCGCAGGAAATAATGAAAACGGCGAGCTGACCGGCGAGACTATTACGACCTACCTGTATGATTTCCGCGGCTATGGCTATATCGGTATCAGCGCAAACCGGGTGAAGGTGGGTGACGACCCTGCTTCTGATGAGTCTAAGAATCTGAGAAAGGCACTCGGCACAATCCTCGCGGTGTATCGTGACGAGTCTGTAGATTCCTATTATGGCGAGACTGCTTCGATTGTGAACTATCCGATTTCCAATACAAGCTGGGCGGCTCCGCAGGTGACAGACGACGGCTATCAGGTGGCTTATTCTGTAGATGTAAATGGCAATGCGATTTATACGGATGATATGAGTGTGGATGACAAGTACGCTGCAGCGCTTGAAGCGGCTCTCGGCTACTTCGAGGCAGCGGGCTATACGGTTGAAGACGGTGTGATCACGGCTGCACCGGAAGGAGCTTCCCTGACCTATACGGTACACATCGGCGCGAGCGGAAGCGGCGACCATCCGTCCTTCCTGCTTCTGAGCAACGCTTCTGAGGCTCTGGCTTCAATTGGCATCACACTGGATATCAACGACCATGCGAACGCGAGCGAGCTGTACGCGGCATATCAGTCAGACGAGGCTGATCTGTGGGTAGCCGCATGGCAGGCAGGCACCGATCCGGATATGTATCAGCTTTACCACAGCGAAGGCTCTACAAACTACTACATGATCAGCGATGAGGAGCTGGACGAGCTGATCATGGCTGCACGCCAGACGACAGACCAGACCTTCCGCAAGAGCCTCTACAAGAGCGCGATGGAGATCATCATGGACTGGGGCGTAGAGATTCCGGTTTACCAGAGAAGTGAGATGTTTGTTGTTTCTACAGAGCGCGTCAACACAGAGACGGTTGCCCAGGATATGACTCCGTACTGGAGCTGGATGTCAGAGGTAGAGACGATTGAGATGAACTGATTCAGAACAGACATAAGGAAGAACCTTTGAACTGAGTCAAGTGTTAATTCGCCTGTGTGCGGCTGTTGCGTCTGCACACAGGCGAAACTGTATCATGCACACCAAAATGTGAGCCGCGACATGCAGAATCGCCAGGAGGCGATGTCACGGCACCGTTCTCGATTTACTGTAAAAGCGTCGTCAATATCCAGGGTCGTGCCATGCTTGCATGGCTAAGAGCCTGGATAGTAGACGGTCCTGCGTGCCGGCGGCACGCGTTTAGGACAGACCGAAGCGAAGCAATCAGCTTTTACATGTAATAGTGCTCACATCAGCGAGCATGAGGATTTTCTGTGGAAATCAGAACATTACTTGTGCCCCGGAGTCAAAGAACGAATCTGGGACATATGAGGAGGCAGTATGCGAAAATACATTGTTAAGCGTATCTTGTTATCCGTTTTGATCCTGATTCTGGTGGCCTTTATCATCTACACTCTGATGCGCTGTCTGCCTACCTCCTATGTGGAGTCGATGGCGATGCAGCGGTCTACCACTCCGGGATCCAAAACCTATGAGGAATGGCTGGAGCAGCTAAATGCCCAGTACGGTCTGGATAAAGGGATTATCCAGGGCTTTCTTGCCTGGTGCGCACAGGCTGTGCGCGGCAATTTTGGCGACAGCTGGAAGTTTACCGTTCCTGTTATTGAAAAGTTTTTTGAAGTGATTCCGGTGTCTTTCGCGATGGCCGGTATCGCGTTTGTTCTGGAGCTGGCGATTGCGATTCCGCTTGGCGTTATTGCCGCTGTGAGGCAGTATTCCAAAACGGATTACGCGATTACGACGGTCTCCCTGATCGGTATGTCGCTCCCGGCTTTCTTTTTTGCGGCGCTTTTAAAGCTGGTCTTTTCCGTGAAGCTTGGATGGTTTGACCTGACCGGACTGGTGGGGCGGAATTACGCGCAGCTGGATTCCTGGGGAAAATTCTGGGATATGGCTCATCATCTGGTGCTGCCGATCCTTACGCTGGTAATTGTAGCGATAGGTTCCCTGATGCGTTATACCCGCACAAATATGCTGGAGGTCCTGAATTCCGATTACATTCGAACCGCGCGGGCAAAGGGTCTGTCGGAGAATAAGGTTATTTATCACCATGCGTTCCGCAATACGCTGATTCCGCTGGTGACGATCATTGGGTCCTCGCTTCCGGGTCTGTTTTCCGGCGCATTGATTACAGAGACCCTGTTTTCCATTCCGGGGATCGGCTATATCTCTTATCAGGCTATGGTGGCCGGGGATATTCCGTTCAGCATGTTTTTCATGTGCTTTATCGCAGTGCTGACTCTGGTCTGTAACCTGCTGACGGATATTATGTATGCTGTCGTGGACCCGCGTGTCCGCGTGGCGGCGTAGGAAGGAGAAAAGGATGAGTGAAAAAAATCTGAAAACACCCGATACAGAAGCTTCTTCTTCCACGGAATATTCTTTGAATGACGACCGGCGCGTCAGGGTTCTGACGCCGGGAGCGATGGTAGCGAAGCGTTTCTTCCGGAACCGGCTGGCTCTGGTGGGGATGGTCATGCTGATCGCAATGTTCCTGTTCTCTTTTGTCGGCGGATTTATCAGCCCCTACGATGAGAACCAGCAGTTCTACACCTATGAATACCAGTCTAAGCAGTATGCGGGCGTGGTTCGCAACGATGATTTCCGCTATCTGGTCGCGGACGACCAGGAATTTGGCTCTACCACGCAGGCATATTTCCTTCTGTATTACAATAATACGAGCGGCGAAGAGGATTTTTCCTTTGAAGATAAGGACATTGCCTATGATGCGGTGTTCGAGGGAACGGATTTTTATTCTGTCTACTCGGATGGAACGCTTCTGGCGATGGCGTTTAAGGATATTGTAAATTCAGACGATACGGATCTGAGCTTCCTGGTAAAGTGGGGAGCGCTGAAGGCTTATACGAATGGAGAGACATCGTTTGAGGCGGAGGGTACCGATTATACGATGGATGAGGATGGCAATATCGGTCTTGCGGATGGCACGATCGTCGGCTATATCAGCCGCTTTGTCGTAACCGCCACGGAAAATGGTGTGGCAATTTCCAGACAGTTCAAGGAGGAGCTGGATGAGGCGATCACCAATGATGAGACGGAATTCGTCTTTACGGACGAGGATGGCACGACCAGCACCTATGAGGTGAGCTATGAGGCGTTTACGGATAGCTGGACGGTCAACCAGGAGACAGAGACCTATGTCTATGACTCCTATGCCTCGCCTTCCCGCGCGCACTGGCTGGGAACGGATCGGAATGGCATGGATATGCTGACGCGCCTGATGTACGGCGGCCGGGTATCGCTGGTAATTGGTTTTATTGTTGTGTTTATCGCAGGACTTCTGGGAATTATCCTGGGCGGTATTTCCGGATATTTTGGAGGATGGGTGGACAACCTGATCATGCGTATTGTGGATGTGTTCTGGTGTATCCCGTCTACGCCGCTGATGATCATTCTGGGGGCGGCGATGGACGCGATGAATGTCGATCCGCAGATCCGGATGCTGTATCTGATGCTGCTTCTGGGCTTTTTAAGCTGGCCCTCTGTGGCGCGTCTGGTGCGCGGACAGATTCTGTCGCTGCGCGAACAGGAATTCATGGCGGCGGCGGAAGCCTGCGGAATCCGCTCATCGAGACGTATTTTCCGGCATTTGATTCCCAATGTCATGCCGCAGCTGATCGTATCCTGTACGATGATGCTGGGCAGTACGATCATCACGGAAGCGACGCTCTCCTTCTTAGGGCTGGGCGTGAAATTCCCGTTTGCTTCCTGGGGAAATATCATCAATGACGTCAACAGCACATATGTAATGACAAACTACTGGTTTATCTGGATTCCGGCAGGTGTCTGCCTGCTGATCACGGTATTGGGCTTCAACTTTGTCGGCGACGGCCTGCGGGACGCGTTTGATCCTAAGATGAAGCGGTAAGGGAGGTGGAGATTATGGCAAAGAAAAATGCGGAAGGCTATCTCTCAGCAAAGGAATCGCGGCGTATTTCCAGAGAAAACCGCAGAATTACGGATGAATTTGAAAAAAAGCGCAAGAGGAAGCACGTGCCGGAGTCGGAGTATACAACGAAGATGCGCGATCCCGCAAACGCGGTAGAATTTGACGACCTGCACACCTATTTCTTTACGGATACGGGTACGGTAAAAAGTGTGGATGGAGTAAGCTTCGATGTACCGGCCGGCAAGACCGTCGGCATCGTGGGCGAGTCAGGCTGCGGCAAATCTGTGACCAGCCTTTCTCTGATGCAGCTGGTGCAGCGCCCGCAGGGGCAGATCGTTTCAGGAGAAATCCGCCTCAATATGGACGGCGCTGCCAATGGCGCGGATTCAAAAGACGAATCAGAGACAAGGGGAGAGCCACGCCATGCAAAATCGCCTGAGGGCGATGGCGCGGATTCAAAAGATGAATCCATGACAAGTAAGGCATATGAAATTTCAAAGGTGCCGCAGGAAGTGATGCAGAAGATTCGGGGAAATTATGTCTCCATGATTTTCCAGGAGCCGATGACGAGCCTGAATCCGGTGTTCCGTATCGGGAAACAGGTGGATGAGGTGATTGCCCTGCACGACGGCGAGGGCAAGAGCAAAGCTGATGTGAAAAGCCGCACAATCGAGCTGCTGGAGATGGTGGGTATCGCGAACAGCGAGGGTGTGTATCGCAAGTTCCCGCATGAGTTGTCCGGCGGCATGCGGCAGCGCGTTATGATCGCAATGGCGCTCGCGTGCAATCCCAGAGTAATTATCGCGGACGAGCCGACGACAGCTTTGGATGTGACGATCCAGGCGCAGATTCTTGATCTGCTGCGCCGCCTGAAGGATCGGATCAATTCTTCTATCATGCTGATCACCCATGACCTGGGCGTGATTGCGGAGATGGCGGACTATGTGGTCGTGATGTATGCGGGGCGCGTGGTGGAGAAAGGAACCGCGGAAGAGATATTCGAGCATCCCTCCCATCCGTATACCATCGGCCTGATGGCGTCAAAGCCGGTTGTGGGAAAAAAGGTAGACGAGCTATACTCGATTCCCGGTAAGGTGCCGAATCCGGTCAACATGCCAAACTACTGTTATTTCAAGGATCGCTGTGAGATGTGCGTAGAGGGCTGCGGCGGAGCATATCCGCACGAAGTCTCTTTAAGCCCGACCCATAAGGTTAGCTGTTATCGGTATTATGAGAAGAAAATCGCTTCTCATAATGCTTCAGAATCTGGCGATTCTGTCGCTAACCTATCGGGTGAAAACCCGCAAGCGCGTTTTCCTTCCGATAGGTTATATTATGAGCAGGAAAGTGCGGCTAATGTCCTGGATTCAAAAGACGAATCCAGGACAAGAAATGGAGAGCCGCGCCATGTGGAATCGCCTGACGGCGATGGCGCAGCTTGCGTCTCAGATTCAAAAAGCGAATCTGAGACAAGAAATGGAGAGCCGCGCCATGCAGTATCGCCTGACGGCGATGGCGCAGCCTGCGTCCTGGATTCAAAAGACGAATCCAGGACAAGTAAGGGAGGTGAGGCGTAATGTCAGACAATATGGAAAAGAAAAATAAAGTCGGAAAGAATATCGGCAATGGTTCGGATTTTACGCCGGTTACCTATGATCCTCAGTATATTCTGATGGTGAACGATTTAAAGAAGTATTTCCCGATCAAGGGAGGTATGGTTTCTCATACGGTCGGATATGTCAAGGCTGTGGATGGCGTGACTTTCAACCTGAAGCGAGGTACGACTATGGGACTGGTAGGCGAGTCCGGCTGTGGTAAGACAACGACCGGACGGACGATTCTCCGGCTGGCGGGAGAGAAGACTGGCGGTCAGGTGCTTTTCAACGGACAGGAAGTCTACGACCTTTCCGCAAAAGAAATGCGTCCGATGCGGACGAAAATGCAGATTATATTCCAGGATCCATTCTCCAGCCTTTCTCCGCGTATGCCGGTCGGAGAGATTATCGGCGAGGCAGTCAAAGAGCACAACCTGGTGAGCAAAGAGGAATACAGCGATTATCTCGACAAGGTCATGGACGACTGCGGCCTGCAGCCCTTCCACAAGGATCGCTATCCGCACGAATTTTCCGGCGGACAGCGGCAGCGTATCTGCATCGCCCGCGCCCTCGCTTTGAATCCGGAATTTGTCGTCTGTGATGAGCCGGTATCTGCGCTGGACGTGTCCATTCAGGCACAGATTATCAACCTGCTCAAAGAGCTGCAGGAGAAGCGCAGCCTGACTTACCTGTTCATTTCCCACGACCTGTCTGTCGTCGAGCATATTTCAGACGTGGTGGGCGTAATGTATCTGGGAAATCTGGTGGAATACGGCGCGACGGAGGATATTTTCCGCCATCCGCTGCACCCCTACACAGAGGCGCTGTTCTCCGCCATCCCGATACCGGATCCAAAAGCAAAAATGAACCGGATTGTCCTTGAAGGCTCGATTCCGTCTCCGGCGAACCCGCCGAGCGGCTGTAAATTCCACACCCGCTGCGCGAAATGTACACAGCGGTGCAGGGAGGAAGCTCCTAAGCAGGTCGAGGCAGAGCCGGGACATTATGTAGTGTGCCATCTGTATGACAAATAAGGAAGAAAGCATCTGCGAGGTACAAAGCAGCTTTGGCAGGGAGATGACCGAAATGGACAGAAATAAGAAGAATAAAGAGGAGAAAAACGCTCCATATCCATTAGAAGATGATGGCCATACCATCGCTGACATGAGCGGCATCGAGCGGTCGGGCATGTTCGGCCATTTCCCGAAAAGAAGAAGGGACGAAGGCGCGGCGGGTACCCCTGATTTAAAAAATGAATCAGGGACAGGAAGAAAAACAGAGCAGCCCCCATTTACGCGCAAAGAGCGGCGTATATATACGTTTGCCGCTCTGAGGGCGGGGCTGCTCATCGGACTGGTCTATATTGTCGGGTGCTGCGCGGTGATCGGACTGTTGTATCTGGCGTGGGTGGTGTTTTGATGGGATTTTTCTCACTTGCTGATAGCATATTTTTGTTGTTTTTATCATCTTCCATGGATAACAATTATGGGGGGTTTAATGACGAATGCGATGACAGCAGCTACATGGCTCGTATGGCAGAATGACGCAAAACGGAAAGAACTGGAAACGGAGGAGTTCGGCGTTTATGAAGGGATTACGCATCTGAAATTGCAGAAGCTGCTATATTTTGCGCAGGGGATAC
>JAJQIE010000114.1 GCA_021199395.1 Lachnospiraceae bacterium
ATTCATGAGTGAGTGCGAAGCACACTTTTTTATGCACTCAGGTGAAGGGAATCCCCTGCTTCAGCACAATTATCCAAAATAATGGAAAGGAAGAATACTATGAAAGACAAGTTACAGTCTATTAAAGAGGACGCACTTTCGCAGATTAAAGACGCGGAAATGCTGGATCGCCTGAATGAAGTGCGGGTAAGTTTTCTCGGCAAAAAGGGGGAGCTCACTGCACTGTTAAAAAGCATGAAGGAGGTTCCTCCGGAAGAACGCCCGGCATTCGGACAGCTTGTGAATGAGACGCGTCAGCAGATTGAGACGGCGCTTGATGAGACAAAGAAAAAGCTGGAGCAGACGGCGATGGAGCGCAGGCTTGCAGAGGAGGTCATCGACGTGACGCTCCCGGCGAAGAGAAACCATGTTGGACACCGCCATCCGAACACGATTGCGCGGGAGGAAGTGGAGCGCATATTTGTTGGCATGGGATACGAGGTCGTGGAAGGACCGGAGATCGAATATGACCTGTATAATTTCGAAAAGCTGAACATCCCGGCGGATCATCCGGCGAAGGATGAGCAGGATACTTTCTATATTAATAAGGATATTGTGCTCCGCACCCAGACGTCTCCGGTGCAGGCTCGTGTGATGGAACAGGGGAAGCTGCCAATCCGGATGATTTCTCCGGGGCGCGTATTTCGATCCGATGAGGTGGACGCGACTCATTCACCGTCCTTCCATCAGATTGAAGGGCTTGTGGTAGACAAAAATATTACATTTGCCGATCTCAAGGGAACTCTGGCTGATTTCGCAAAGGAACTGTTCGGGGAGGAGACAAAGACAAAGTTCCGCCCGCATCATTTCCCATTTACCGAGCCGAGTGCGGAGATGGATGTCTCCTGCTTCAAATGCGGAGGCAAGGGCTGTCGGTTCTGCAAGGGCAGCGGCTGGATTGAGATTCTGGGCTGCGGTATGGTGCACCCGCATGTATTTGAGATGTGCGGCATCGACCCGGATGTGTATACCGGATTTGCGTTCGGCGTTGGCCTGGAGCGAATCGCTCTTTTAAAATATGAGATTGATGACATGCGTCTGCTGTATGAAAACGATGTGCGGTTCCTGAAACAATTTTGAAAACCAGTCCAGAACCAGCAGCAAAAGGATAAGACAGACCCTGCAGATTTATCAGCAGGGGGCTGGCTCATCCTTTTGGGATGGGCGGGACGCCCATCAAGGCACAGACATAGGACGCCGTGAGGCGTCATAAGCCAGCGAAGCTGGCGGTCTGTGGCCTGCTGTTCTGGACCGAGAAAAAGACCAGCAGCAAAAGAGTAAGGCAGACATAGGAGGCTTTTCGGCATCATAAGCCAGCGAAGCTGGCGGTCTGTGGCCTGCTGTTCTGGACTGAGAAAAAGACCAGCAGCAAAAGGATATAAGGAGATTTCTAATATGAATACAACATTATCATGGATAAAAGCATATGTTCCGGATCTGGATGTGACCGCGCAGGAATACACGGACGCGATGACGCTTTCCGGAACAAAGGTGGAGGGTTATGTGGAGGCAAACCGCGATCTGGACAAGATCGTGATCGGCCAGATTACGCAGATCGAGCGGCATCCGGATGCGGATAAGCTGATCGTCTGCCAGGTAGATATCGGTGAGAAAACCATCCAGATCGTGACGGGAGCGCCGAATGTCCATGTCGGGGACAAGGTTCCGGTCGTACTGGACGGCGGCCGTGTAGCCGGGAATCACGATGGCAAAATGACTGAGGGCGGTATTCCGATTAAAAAAGGAAAGCTCAGGGGGATCGAGTCGAACGGCATGATGTGCTCCATTGAGGAGCTTGGCTCAACGAGAGAGCTGTATCCGGAAGCGCCGGAATATGGCATTTATATTTTCCCGGAGGACGCAGTGGTTGGTGCGGATGCAGTTCAGGCGCTTGGCCTGGATGATGTGACTTTTGAGTATGAGATAACGTCAAACCGCGTAGATTGCTTTTCTGTCATCGGTATCGCGCGGGAGGCGGCAGCGACGTTTGGAAAAGAATTCCATCCACCGGTCGTGACAGAGACGCCGAGCTGCGCCACGGACAGCAATGAGACGGCGGGGGACTATGTGAAGGTCACGGTTCAGGATTCGGAGCTCTGCCCGCGTTATACTGCGAGAATTGTAAAAAATATTAAGATTGCGCCCTCGCCCAAGTGGATGCAGCGTCGTCTGGCAGCCGCGGGTATCCGGCCGATCAACAACATTGTCGATATTACGAACTATGTGATGGAAGAATACGGCCAGCCAATGCATGCCTATGATTATGACACGCTGGCAGGCCATGAGATCATCGTCCGTCGTGCCGCGAAGGGGGAGAAGTTTACGACCCTGGACGGCCAGGAGCGCACGATGAATGAGAACGTTGTGATGATCTGTGACGGCGAGAAATCTGTCGGCATCGGCGGCATCATGGGCGGTGAGAATTCCATGATCACCGATGAAGTAAAGACAATGATGTTTGAGGCGGCTTGCTTCGACGGCACCAACATCCGTCTTTCCTCGAAGCGCATCGGCCTGCGCACAGATGCCTCCGCAAAATTTGAAAAGGGACTGGATCCGAACAATGCGAAAGCGGCGATCGACCGCGCCTGCCAGCTTGTGGAGGAAATGGGAGCCGGCGAGGTGGTCAGCGGCATTGTTGATGTGTACAGCAGGATAAAAGAGCCGGTTCGCATCCCGTTTGAGCCGGAGAAAATCAACGCGCTGCTTGGCACGGATATTTCCGCGGAGCAGATGCTTGCATATTTCCGTAAAATTGATCTGGATTATGATGCGTCTGCAAACGAGGTAATCGCTCCCACCTTCCGCCACGATCTGTTCCGCACGGCGGATCTCGCGGAGGAGGTTGCCCGTTTCTATGGATATGATAACATCCCGATGACGCTGCCGAGCGGCGAAGCGACAACCGGGAAGAAATCGTTTGATATCCGTGTGCGCGAGGTGGCGCAGGAGGTAGCGGAGTTCTGCGGCTTTTCACAGGGCATGACCTATTCCTTTGAAAGTCCTAAGGTATTTGACCGGCTTCGGCTTCCGGAGGATTCTCCGCTGCGTGAGGCGATCCGGATCTCCAATCCTCTCGGAGAGGATTACAGCATAATGAGGACGACCTCCCTGAACGGAATGCTGACGTCTCTCGGCTTTAACTACAGCCACCGCAATAAAAATGTGCGCCTGTATGAGCTTGGAAATATTTATCTTCCGAAAGCTTTGCCGCTGACAGAGCTGCCGGATGAGCGGATGCAGTTTACGCTTGGTATGTACGGAGAGGGAGACTTCTTTGACATGAAAGGCGTGGTAGAAGAATTTTTAGAAAAGGCCGGGCTTTCCGGCAGGGTTACCTGTGAGCCCAAGTCCGACCGGCCGTATCTCCATCCGGGCCGTCAGGCTGATATTATCTATAATAAGAAAAAACTCGGCTTTCTGGGAGAAGTTCATCCGCTCGTAGCAAATGATTATGGAATTGGCGAGAAAGCCTACATTGCTGTGCTGGATATGCCTTCCGTGACTGCCTTTGCTACCTTTGACCGCAAATACGCGGGTATCGCGCGTTACCCGGCAGTGACCAGAGATATCAGTATGGTCGTTCCCAAGGATATCCTTGCCGGACAGATCGAGGCGATGATTCTTCAGCGAGGCGGGAAGATTCTGGAGGAATGTCATCTGTTTGATATTTATGAAGGCGTGCAGATCAGGCATGGATACAAATCCATGGCATATTCCATTGTTTTCCGGGCAAAAGACCGGACGCTCGCTGAAAATGACGTCACAGCGGCAATGAAAAAAATCTGGAACGGCCTGGAATCCATGGGAATCGAGATTCGATCCTGATGAGTATGAGACTGTATATTATAAGACATGGACAGACGGAGTGGAACAGCTCTTACCGTCTGCAGGGGCGGACAGATATCCCTCTGAATGAAAACGGCCGGGAGCTCGCAAAAAAAACCGGCGCGGCACTTCAGGGAATCTCCTTTACCTGCGCGTACACCAGCCCGCTTGTGAGAGCGCGCGAAACGGCAAGGCTGGTGCTTTCAGCCGCGGGCTGTGTTCCGGAACCGCCGGAGACAGATACAGGCCGCGATATGAAAAAGACATTACCACAGCCGAAAGCAATGGCTTCAGGTGAAAGACATGCGGCGGACAGCAGTGGGCAGGATCCCGCATCCAAACAGGCGGAACGGACAGGAGGCGCACGGAAAGCCGTGCGTCTCCTGGATGAGCTGCGACTGCAGGAAATCAGCTTTGGCGAGATGGAAGGCGAGAGGGTACGCGATAACAACGGCGTGCTCACAGATGAAAATTATATTCGCTTCTTTGGAAGTCCGGAGACATATATTCCTCCAAAGGGAGCGGAAAGCTTTGAGAGCCTTCTGGAAAGAACCGGTGATTTTCTGAAGGAATTAAAATCCGGAGAATTGCAGAAGAAGCTCATGGTTTCTCACGACAGGCCTCAGAATAAGCTGCTGCCTGTCCATTGCGAACCTGAGAATATTCTTATCTCCACGCATGGCGCTGCGTCGCGTGCGCTGCTGGCAAATATCAGCGGCTGCCCGTTGCGTGATTTCTGGTGCGGCGGTGTTCCAAAGAACTGCGCTGTCACGATTGTGGATCTGGAAGATGGGGAATGGAAGATAAAGGAACGGGATAAGATCTATTATGACAATGAAAACATCGGACTTTAAATTTGATCTGCCGCAGGAGCTGATTGCGCAGGATCCGCTGGAGGACCGTGCCTCCTCACGGCTTCTTGTACTGGATAAAAAGACGGGAGCGATTGAGCACCGTCATTTTTATAATATCACCGAATATCTGTATCCGGGGGATTGTCTGGTATTGAATAATACAAAGGTCATACCCGCGCGCCTGTACGGACATCGCGAATTGAAGCTGACGGAAAAGACGGCAGGACGAACCGCATCCGGCGCTGATCCGACCGTACCGGATGCAGGGACGGCATCGGCTGGCGCAGTGCCAAAGCAGGGCGCTTTGATTGAGGTTCTTCTATTGAAACGTAGGGCGGACAACGTCTGGGAGACGCTTGTGCGCCCTGGCAAAAAAGCAAGGCCGGGTACGAAAATTATCTTTGGGGACGGGCTTCTGACCGGAGAAGTGATCGACGTGGTGGAAGAAGGCAACCGCCTGATCCGATTTACCTACGAAGGCATATTTGAGGAAATTCTGGATCAGCTGGGGCAGATGCCGCTCCCACCATATATCACACATGAATTGAAGGATAAAAACCGCTATCAGACGGTCTATGCAAAATATGACGGCTCCGCTGCGGCACCGACCGCAGGTCTTCACTTTACACCGGAACTTTTGGATAAGGTTCGCGCGATGGGCGTCCGAATCGCTGAGGTAACTCTGCATGTAGGACTGGGGACCTTCCGCCCGGTCAAGGTCGAGGATGTAACACAGCATCATATGCACTCGGAGTTTTATCAGATCGATGAGGAAGCTGCGGGCATAATCCGCGAGACAAAGCAAAATGGCGGCAGAGTGATCTGCGTCGGTACAACAAGCTGCCGCACGATCGAATCCGCCGCGCAGCGCTTTGACGGAGACATTCGGGCCTGCAGCGGGTGGACGGATATTTTTATTTATCCGGGCTATGAGTTCCGGGTGCTGGATGCGCTGATTACCAATTTTCATCTTCCGGAGTCCACGCTGCTGATGCTTGTGTCCGCGCTTGCCGGGCGGGAGAAGGTTCTGGAAGCTTATCGGATTGCGGTGGAAGAGAAGTACCGCTTTTTCAGCTTTGGTGATGCGATGTTTATTACAACCGTGACGTCAGAAAATTCTTTACATCAAAGCGGCAGCATGTTAAACTCATAACAGACTGAATGAGTCCGTGGCGGACAATGACAAGAGGTAGTGATAAGGAGAAAAGCATGGGCAAGGATATACATACGGAGGCAGTGGATGCGCTATTTGAGGCGATTCTCTGTCTGAAGGATAAGGAAGAATGTTACCGTTTTTTTGAAGATGTATGCACGATAAATGAGCTCCTGTCACTTTCTCAGCGATTTGAGGTTGCCCGTATGCTTAAAGAGAACATGACGTATCTGGAGATCGCGGAGACAACCGGCGCTTCCACAGCGACCATCAGCCGTGTGAATCGGTCGCTGAATTATGGAAACGACGGATATGAAATGGTACTGGAAAGGATGAAAAGCCTGAAAAAATGAACCTGCTTTGTGCTTTTGCTTATTCTGTCTTTTCGATGCTGTCTATCAGCCGTTCAATTACCTGCTTTTTGAGATAGATGTCGAAGCTCAGCATACAGATAAACGAAAAAATCTGCAGGGACTCCTGATCTTCTTTTGGGCAGTCCGCAAATGAATTGGAGGCGGTATGCCAGGTCTCCATAATATCATGGCAGACAGTGCTGATCCAGTCTTCACTCAACTCGTAGGTTTCTGCGTAGATGTCTTCAATAGAGATCGGATTTTCTGTCTGGAAAAATTTCTCCATGATCGGATCCAGAATCGCCCGGATATCGGTCAGCGACAGAAAATCCTTAAAATAATAAATATAAATCAGAAGAAGCAGATGCTCTTTCGTATAGCGTTTTTTCGTTGGATGAGGCAGAAGCTTTTTCTTTGTATAGTTATTGATCATTGTTTTCGTCAGGATCTTGTCTTCCTCATAGCGCCGGGTACCTTTAAGATGCTCGTCCATAAAGGTTGTGACCTGATCCATATACAGGTCAATATCCGGGATTTCGCCCGGACGGATGTGGTGCGTATTGGAAATTTTCCGCAGAATATCGGTTAATAGCTTTGTAGTATTTTGATTCATTTAAATTACCTCGTAAAAGATAAAATTGCAGCACAATCCGCACGATCAGCTATTTCATTTTACTGCTGCTCGGAACTGGTCAGATACATTATATAGTTTTGGAAACCGGATGACAAGGAAAATATATATAAAATGAAAGGACTGCCATGAGAACGATGGAGTTTAAAATGGAGCGGGAAGGCCTTGTAAAGCCAGGAGACAGAGTTCATGTATCCGAAGGTGTGTTGCCCCTGAGCTGGTATTATACGATTGAACCGGCGATAGCGATGTCGGCTAATTATACGAATCGTGAACGGCTTCAGACGCGGGAAGGCGTGGTTACGGAGGTTCGGACGGATGAGAGCGGGTACACGGTAGTTGCGGAATTTGAAAAATAGAACCGGAGCCCCAATTTTCCTTTTTGTATGGAATATTATTTTTATAGTAAACGACAAAAATAATTTGCCGTTTACTATAGCTTCCTGAAACTGTAAATCAAAGAAAGAGGAATACATAGATGAGTATATATGATTCTTTAACCCCGGAACAACTGGAGGCGGTTCATCATTATGAAGGACCTCTGCTGATCCTTGCCGGAGCCGGTTCCGGAAAGACAAGAGTTCTGACGCATCGGGTGGCGTGGCTGATTGAGGAAATGGGAGTAAATCCATGGAATATCCTGGCGATCACGTTTACGAACAAAGCGGCAGGCGAAATGCGGGAGCGTATTGAGCGGATTCTGAACCGGAGGGAGGATGGCGGCGTGCCAGATACGGCCGGATCTGATGAAGGGGCGCGGCGCGCGGCCCGTCCGGGAGCGGGATTGTCCGGCGCAGTCTGGGTTTCAACATTTCACAGTACCTGTGTGCGTATTTTGCGCCGCTATATTGACCGGATTGGATACAGCACGAGCTTTACAATCTATGATTCGGATGATCAGAAATCTGTCATTCGTGATGTCTGCAAACGGCTGAATATTGACACAAAGCTTTACAGGGAACGTGTTTTTATGGGCATGATCTCCTCGGCAAAGGACGAACTGATCGATCCGGATGAATATGCTTTAAGGGCAAAGGCTCAGGATGATTATAAAATGAAAATGGCCGCGAAGGTTTACAGCGAATATCAGAAGCAGCTGCAGGCGTGTAACGCTCTGGATTTTGACGACCTGATCTGTAAAACAGTGGAATTGTTTTCCTCATGTCCGGAGGTACTGGAGGCTTATCAGGAGCGGTTCCGCTTTATCATGGTTGACGAGTATCAGGATACCAATACGGCACAGTTTCAGCTTGTCAGCCAGCTTGCGTCCAAATACAAAAATCTTTGCGTAGTTGGCGATGACGACCAGTCGATTTATCGGTTCCGCGGCGCAAATATTGGGAATATTCTGAATTTTGAACATTATTTTCCGGATGCAAGAGTAATTCATCTGGAACAGAATTATCGCTCTACGCAGAATATACTGGCTGCTGCCAATGAGGTAATTAAAAAAAATACGGAGCGCAAGCAAAAGACGCTCTGGACGGCAAACAGCGAGGGAGCCCGTATCCACTTTCGCCAGTTTATGAATGGATTTGAGGAGGCGGAATATATTGCCGACCGGATCAGTACGATGGTATGTCAGGGAAAAGCCTCCTATAAGGATTTTGCGATACTCTACCGGACGAATGCACAGTCGCGTATGTTTGAGGAAAAATTTTTACTCGCGAATATTTCCTATAAAATTGTGGGCGGGATTAATTTCTATGCGAGAAAAGAGATTAAGGACGTCCTTGCCTATCTGAAGACGATCGAAAATGCCAGAGACGATCTGGCGGTGCGGCGGATTATTAATATACCTCGCCGTGGCATAGGCGCGACCACGATTACTCGCGTGCAGCAATATGCTGCGGAACAGGAGATCAGTTTTTATGAAGCACTGTGCCGGGCAGATCAGATTCCGGAAGCAGGAAGAGCCCGTACGAAGCTGGAGGATTTTGTGCATATGATCCGCACATTTCGCAGTAAGGCGGAATTTTATTCTGTCCGCGAGCTGATTGAGGATGTCCTTGAGGTGACAGGCTACCGTAAAGAGCTTGAAATGGAGGGCGGCGATGAGGCGAAAGAGCGTCTGGACAATGTGGATGAGCTTTTAAACAAGGCTGCTTCTTATGATGAGGTGGCGGAGACGCCAGATCTGGCGGACTTTTTGGAAGAGGTAGCGCTGGTAGCGGATATTGATGAGGTCGAAGAAAATGGCGATCAGGTGATGATGACGCTTCACAGCGCGAAAGGACTGGAGTTTCCGGTAGTTTTTCTCGCTGGTATGGAGGAGGGGATGTTCCCCGGCTATATGAGTATTTCTTCTGAGGATTCTGCGGAGCTCGAAGAGGAGCGACGGCTTTGCTATGTGGGGATCACCCGTGCGCAGAAAGAGTTGTACCTTACTGCCGCCCGCCAGCGTATGGTGCGAGGTGAGATTCATTTCAACCGTGTATCCCGTTTTGTAGAGGATATCCCACCGGAGCTGTTGCAGACGGATAAAGCCAAAGCCACATCAAAAACCGTGGCGTCGGAAAAGATGGAAATAGCGGATAAGGGGGGAACCAGGGAGCCGCAGCGCGCCAGAAATGTAAATCAGAATGCGTACCGCCAGGCAAAAGAAGCGTTTCACAGTAAAGTATTTGCACCGCAGCAGTTTAAGGTCAGAAAGGCAGATGGCCTGGACTATACGACCGGCGACCGGGTAAGGCATATCAAGTTTGGAGAGGGAACTGTCACGGCTATTGCAGAGGGAGGCCGTGATTATGAGGTTACGGTGGACTTTGACCGTGTCGGGACAAAAAAGATGTTCGCCGCGTTTGCAAAGCTGAAGAAGGTCGACTAAAAAGGACTGAAAAAGGAGCCGGGGACGGCTCCTTTTATTGAAATCTGCAGACCGCTGCGCCTTTGTTCGCCGTAGTGTGGCGGGGGGCCGGACAGATTTCACATCTGGTTCCGCCCAAAATACACTTTGTCGGGGTTGTGAAAAATAAAAATCCTTATATTTTGTCCCGTCCTTTTTATATTTGATGCTCTTATTTCCATACATACCGACGCCGCAGACAGGACATTTCACAATACCGGACAACAGGTGTGTCCGTTCGTTTTTCGGCTTATTCATATGCTCATATTTCTTTGCCTGTGCAAGGAGTTTAACCTGGGCCGCCTGCCAGACATCTTCGGATATGATCGCCTCATGCAGCCCGTCCGTGAGCAGATAATTATCCTGTTCTACCAAACGGTATTCATTTCTGGTTCCGCGTACCTTTTCTGTTTTCCGCCGTCCATATGCAATCTTTCCGCAGTAAACCGGGTTCTTTAAAATCAGCCGAACCAGATGCGCATCAAAGAGCGGGTTCTTTCCGTTCTGCCGGGGAATCAAAATTTCTTTTGAACACCGCCTAAATCCAGGGATTTCTAAGAATATCCAGCCATAATTACACCCATTTAGCAAATAAATCATACCTGTTACAATCTTATCAATCAACTACCCGTCAACGAAAATGCTATGAATATCCCCGTATGCTTTCGGTTCTTCTTCCATTTCCAAAACTCCCATCTGTAAAAATGCAAGGGTCAGCATTGAGAAAAGTCGGAATCCTTCACCTGCCAGATATTCCGTTTCCTGCTTTATAACCATCTTCATTGTCATACGGATTTGAAAGAACCGAGATATAATTCTCAATCAGCGCTGAATCTGTATTGGACTCCGGGTCACGGTCAAACAGATAATAAATTGCAGACTGATCTACAGGGAACTGATACTGTTCGCGCAGTACATCAAACAAATCATCAAGATATGCCATAAGGGGAACCGGCTTGCCGGTGGATACCTTATGGCTCCGGCTACTTGGCTCGTTGCTTCGCGGGAATAATAACCTTACTCAAAGCAAGATTTTTGCAAGATTTTTCCATGTCATATTATGTTATAATATTTATACCTTATCGAGCCTTGCGAAAAAAGCTCAACGGCCCAAAAAGAACATGGAGGATACGTATCCGTGAAAAAAGTTCTTCACCCGAATCCAGTAAATGAGCAATATGAATCAAATAGGTTTTCTGTAAATACATCCTGTGCAGGAAATAACGGATTAACTCAGGAACAGGTGATTTATTACAGAAAGAAATATGGAAGCAATGAGCAGATAAACAAAAGCCAGACGACTGTCATGCATTGTGTTCGAAGGGCCTTTATCAATCCGTTTTCTATCATCTTGTTTGTACTGGCGGTCGTTTCACTGATTACAGATGTACTTTTGCCAGAAAAATACGGGCAGTCTTTTTCATCTGTTATTATTATCTGCGTTATGTTATTGCTTGGCGCAGTTGTTCGTCTTATTCAGGAGCTTCGGGCAAAGCGTGTTGCCGACCGTCTGACCCAGTTGGCACAGACCACAGTTTCCGTTTGTCGGGATCATATCTGGCAGGAGGTTCCATCTGAAGAGTTGGTAGTTGGAGACCTTGTCCGTATAGAAGCGGGAGAATGCATACCGGCTGACATTGAGTTAATTGAAGCAAAGGATTTGTTTGTTTCCCAATCTGTTATAACCGGTGAAAGTGAAAGCTTTGAAAAGAAAGCAGAGCAGCCGCAGAGAAAACCGGAAAAGCTAAGCGATTATATAAACGTTGTATTTCAGGGAACCACTGTCACCGGCGGTTCTGGAATCGGTGTTGTGCAGGCAGTTGGGAAAAATACTGTCTATGGAAGCCTTGACATAGACAGGCTGGAGCAAAAACAGGGGTTTGACAGAGGCGCCAGCTCTATTGCGTGGGTGCTGATCCGTTTTATGGCAATATTGCTGCCTGTTGTGTTCCTCGCCAGTGGGCTTACCCAGGGAAACTGGCTGGAAGCATTTTTGTTCGCTCTTTCTGTTGCAGTGGGACTTACACCTGAGATGCTGCCAATGGTAGTCAGCGCGTGCCTTGCAAAAGGCAGCCACCAAATGGGGAAAGAGCAGACTGTAGTAAAAAACATCAATGCGATGCAAACACTGGGAAATATGGATGTGTTGTGCGTGGATAAAACCGGGACATTGACGAATGATACCATTATATTAGAATATTATATGGATATCCTGGGAAATGAAAGCCAGCTGGTTCTGGATTATGCTTTTTTAAACAGCCACTATCACAGCGGAGTGAAAAATCATCTTGATACGGCAATCCTAAAGTATGGTGATGTGCCGGAACTTCAGACGCATTTTGAAGAATTGTCAGATAATAGTGTCCTTTTGGATGAGCAGCCATTTGATTATGATCATAAATATGCAGGCGTTTTGTTGAAAGGTGAAGCAGCGAATCTGCATATTATAAAAGGCACAGTTGAAAACGTCCTGTCAAGGTGCCGGTATGCAGAATTTCGGGGAGAAAGAGTCGCCGTAACTGCTGATACACTGAAAAGTGTTCATGCTGTGACAGATGAGCTGACAGAAGACGGAATGAAAGTATTGGCCGTAGCTTATAGAAATACATCTGCCTCTGTGCTTCATGCCGAAGATACGGACTTCATATTGGTTGGTTATCTTGCATTTTTTGATGCGCCAAAAAAGAGCGCGTCTGAAACAATCAGAAATCTGAAAAAGCTGAACGTAGATGTCCGCGTTCTGACAGGCGATGATGTGAAAACCACATTGTCAATTTGCTTCCGTCTTGGCATTGAAACAAAATCCGTCCTGACCGGGGCAGATTTTGAAAAGCTCTCTGAAAATGATATCCCACCCAGCGTGGAAAAAACAAAAGTTTTTGCAGAGCTTACGCCGAAACAGAAAGCACTCATCATTAAAATATTACAGAAAAACGGCCATAGCGTTGGCTTTATGGGAGATGGAATGAATGATCTTCCGGCGGAATTGACCGCCAATGTGGGAATTTCAGTGGATACAGCTGCAGATGCCGTCAGGGAAAGCGCAGATGTGATTCTGCTGAAAAAAGATTTAAATGTTCTGGAACGCAGCATTCTGGAAGGGCGTAAAGCGTTCACGAATATGACAAAATACATAAAAATCACGGCATCGTCCAATTTGGGAAATATTATTGCAGTGGTCGTGGCAAGTATTCTGTTGCCGTTCTTTCCGATGACATCGCTGCAGCTTCTTCTTTTGAATTTGCTGTATGATACTTTATGCCTGATTTTACCATGGGACAATGTTGATTCAGAGCAACTGGAAAAACCGATTCGATGGGACGGAAAAAGTCTTGGGCGTTTTATGCTCCGCTTCGGGCCGATCAGTTCAGCTTTTGACATCATTACGTTTGCGTTTTTGTTTTTCGTGCTATGCCCCGCCATATGCGGCGGAACATTTTCGCAGCTTGATGCAGCCGGACAGCTTACATTTATTGCGGCATTTCAAACAGGATGGTTTCTCGAATCCATGTGGACACAGGTGCTGATTCTTCATTTGCTGCGTACAAGTAAAATTCCATTTATTCAGAGCAAGCCGTCAACCTCTGTTTTCGGAGTCACGATTGCAGGCGTATTCTTGTTTTCCATGCTTACGGTTACGCCGATTGGGCATTTTATGGGGTTGACAACACTTCCCATTGGATATTATGTATTCCTTGCTTTGGATGTACTTTCTTATCTCTTCGTTGTAAGCGTTGCAAAGTATATTTACTTTAAAAAGCACAGGGAACTGCTGTAGGGAGGCGGCATATGAAAAATAATATTGGCTTTGTCAGCATGGATGCGGCGGCGCTTCGCTGGCTGACTGAAAAACTGAAGGCTGCTCCGGCAGATGTGCTTTGTGCGGAGGAATTATTGGATGCTATTTCCGATTTGGAAAACGGTAAAATCAGGAGTCTGATGCTGGAATCATGTGATAATATGAGCGCAAGCTACGAGCCGTGCAGCGGATTAGAAACAGACAGGCTCGTCGCGCTTGCACGTAAGGGAC
>JAJQIE010000119.1 GCA_021199395.1 Lachnospiraceae bacterium
CCCTAATGCTCCGCCGTTTCTTCCTCTTCTATTGCCTCCGACTTCCCTGCCGTTTCTTCCTCTTCTGTCGCTTCCTACATACCTGCCGCTTCTTCCTCTTCTGTTGCTTCCGACATACCTGCCATTTCTTCCTCTTCTGCCGACTCAGGCATACCTGCAGTTTCTTCCGGCGTAATTTTTTCCGGATCATCATCTATAATCTCAAAAACCTCCGGCATTTTGCTCCCGCAATTCGAACAAAACCGTTCCAATACGCCGACCTCCGTCTTACAGTTCGGGCAAAGAGTCACACCCTTCACAGCGCGAATCTGCTCCTGAAGGGTTTCAATACTGGCAAAAGCGTTCTCCAGCGAATGGAACTCTGTCTCAAGTCCCTCCAGTGGTTCCTCCCTGTACCGGTCATAAAGCTTTTTCCCCATTTCCATGTAGGTAGAGTGAACCTTCTTTTTCTCCGCATTGATGCAGGCGTTAAGCTGTCTGACTTCATTCATCTTCTGTACTTCCGCGACGGTATCCTTACTGATTTTTTTCACTCTTGCTGTTATATCATCAAAATTCATTCAAATTTCCTCCTGATTGTCTTTATTTTCTTCCGATCTCATATTAACCGATCTATTACTGATATCAAGGCTATCTTAAAATAATCTCAGATAGTTGTCAATAATCAGTTACTGATTCGCTTCGAGTCTGAACTTTTACTAAAAAAGGATTGCGTAATAGAAAAATCCCTGTTATAATGCAGTTGTTACGTATTGTTAAATAAGTAACAATATAACTCGTAATTATTCATCGAAAGGAGGAACTGAACAAATGAAAGGCTATGCAATGCTGAAAATCGGAGAATCAGGCTGGATCGAGAAGGAGCGCCCGAAATGCGGACCGATGGACGCCATCTGCAAACCGCTGGCGCTGGCAATCTGTACCTCTGATGTGCACACACTTTGGGAAGGCGCAATCGGAGAGCGTCACAACATGATCCTTGGACATGAAGGCTGCGCGGAAGTCGTAGAGGTTGGTGAGCTTGTAAAGGACTTTAAACCCGGCGATCGTGTCCTCGTTCCGGCAATTACCCCGGACTGGAATTCCCTGGAAGCACAGGCGGGATATTCCATGCATTCCGGCGGTATGCTTGCAGGATGGAAGTTTTCCAATTTTAAAGATGGTGTTTTTTCAGAATTTTTCCATGTAAATGACGCAGATGGAAATCTGGCTCTTCTTCCGGAAAACATAAATACCGTAGACGCATGTATGCTCTCTGACATGGTTCCCACAGGGTTCCACGGCGTAGAGCTTGCGGACGTACAGTTTGGAGACAGCGTCCTCGTAATCGGCATCGGTCCGGTTGGCCTGATGTCAGTCGCGGGAGCAAACCTCCGCGGAGCTTCCCGTATCCTGGCAGTCGGCACTCGCCCTGTATGCGTGGAAGCTGCAAAGGGCTACGGAGCTACGGATTTCATCAGCTATAAAAACGGCCCGATTTCCCAGCAGGTTCTGGATCTGACGAAAGGTGCCGGAGTAGACAAGATCGTTATCGCGGGCGGCGGCGTGGAAACCTTCTCTGAAGCAGTGAAATGCCTGAAGCCGGGCGGTAAAATTGGAAATGTCAATTATCTCGGTTCCGGCGATGTAATAGATATTCCCCGTGTGGAATGGGGCGTGGGTATGGGCCACAAGCAGATCAGCGGCGGCCTGATGCCGGGCGGCCGCCTGCGGATGGAGAAGCTGAGTTCCCTCGTATCCGCGGGAAAATTAGATCTTGCGCCGCTTAGCACTCATGTATTTGAGGGATGGGAGCATCTGGAGGAAGCTCTGTTTCTTATGCGCGATAAGCCGGCTGATCTTATCAAGCCGGTAGTAAAGATTGAAGCATAGGCTATGAAAATTCTGATCATTTCCGGTTTTTTAGGCGCGGGTAAGACCACTTTTATCCGGGAGCTCGTACGCCGTACAGGACGCGAGATGGCTATATTGGAAAATGAATACGCCGCTGCGGGTGTGGATGGCAGGCTGCTGGAGAACAGCCTGCCTCCGGATAAAAGTATCAACATCTGGGAGCTCACAGAGGGCTGTATCTGCTGTTCAACGAAGGGAGATTTCGCAGCCTCCGTGCTTACAATTGCCAACACTGTAAATCCGGAATTTCTGATAGTAGAACCTACAGGCGTTGGAAAATTAAGCAACGTAATAGCCAACCTCAGGCAAATCGAATACGAGCGAATCTCTCTGCTGGCTCCGGTGACAATTATAGACGGCAAAAGCTTCTGGCATTATCAGTCAGAATATCCGGATATTTTTAAAGATCAGATCACGGCGTCTCAGACTCTGGTGCTCTCAAAGATGGAGCATGCAGACGGAATGGAAATCAGAGCCGTCGAAACCGCATTGCTTCGTCTGAACCCGGAGGCCCGGATCTTAACCTCCCATTACAGTCAGGCGGAAGATAGCTGGTGGACATCTCTGCTGGAAAAGGGCTGCCGCGGAGAATTCCTTCCATCAAGGCAGAAAGTCGCAGAAAAGCTTCCCACATCCTGTACGCTTGAAACTGTGTCTATGGGATCTCCTGAAGAACTGCTGATATTTCTGGAGGAGCTTATACGAGGACGTTTCGGAAATATTATCCGCGCAAAAGGGGTATTATATGCTGGAGCACAATCTTTTCGCTTTGATGTGGCAGATGGACAATATATCCTCACTTCCGCCGGGATAATGGCTAAAACAGACGGGAAAGCCGTTTTTATCGGTGAAAATATTGCCCGTCGGCAGATTATGCGCCGCTTTAAAAAAGACCCGGATGGTGAAAGCGCACAGAAGCGGATCTCTTACCGCAGCATACAGCGAAAAAGCCAGCAGCTTTAAAAATCGCATGTCAAAAATTCATGGAAACGAATGGAAAAGCCACACGAACCAATATGCCAGCCATGACATATTTTTCGTGTGGCTTTAAAATTCACATTCCATCAATTACTGCCTCAGATCTCAGCCATGATTCCCTCTTCAGGAACAACTGTCGCTGTGCCAGGCGCAGGCTACTAAATTCTACTCGCGCCTGTATACGGAAAAAAGTGTGCTTCGCACACACTCACGAATTTACTAAATCTCAAGAAGCACACTTTTTTGCCGCGCCGAATGCGTATTGCGAAGCAATAAAATTCCATA
>JAJQIE010000151.1 GCA_021199395.1 Lachnospiraceae bacterium
CTCTCCGCAACCGCAGCGTTCCCAGCACCGTCCCGATCTTCTCCTGCACAAGAAGATCCGCCTGTCGGTCGCGCGGCGTCGGCGCCATATTGATCACAACAAGATGGCTTCCATGGAAATAGTCAATCAGTCCCGCAGCCGGATACACTGCCAGCGAAGTCCCGCCGATAATCAGCACATCCGCCTCCGAGATAAAAGAAACCGAATCCCGGAGCGTCCGCTGGTCAAGCCCTTCTTCATACAATACTACATCCGGCTTGATCACTCCGCCGCAGGCACAGTGTGGAACCGTTTCTTTCTCTAGAAGCTGCTGGATCTGCTGCCCGCTAAAGCTCCTGCCGCACTTCTGGCAGTAATTCCTGTGGATACTGCCATGCAGCTCCAGCACTTTTTTGCTTCCCGCCCTCTGATGCAGGCCGTCGATGTTCTGTGTCACGACTGCCTTTAGCTTCCCGCAGTCCTCCATCTCAGCCAGCTTTCTGTGCGCCATATTCGGTTCTGCGTCCAGGACAAGCATCTTATCGCGGTAAAAACGATAGAACTCCTTTGTATTGCGCATAAAAAAGGTATGGCTCAGAATCGTCTCCGGCGGATAGTCATATTTCTGATGGTAAAGTCCGTCTACACTTCTGAAATCCGGGATTCCGCTCTCAGTCGAGACTCCGGCACCCCCGAAAAACACAATATTGTCACTCTGATCAACAATCTGCTGCAGCTGTTCTGTACCGTTCATCCCACTTTCTCCTTTCAAATCCGCTTCACTCTGCCAGGCTTCTCCACGCCTTCGTTTCCCTGTCTTTCGTACTCTGCCTTTCGCTCCGTCCAGGCTACTCCGTCTTTGACGCGTACATCTGCACCAGCTTTCCCTGCACGACGAATCGGGTCGAGGAATCGCCGGTACAGGTAGACAGCGTTACAATTTTGTCCTCCGTCGTTACCGATACATTGCTGTTATCTACCTCAGAATTTTCCATCGCGGTATCCAGAAATTCCTCAAACTCCTCCTCCGTAAAGTCAATCTGATACGTCTGCCCGACCTTTTCTACGACCCGCGCGGAAATAATCCGGTACTGGTAGATAATATCCTCTGTAAAAATCCAGAAATATTTACTTTTTTCATAGACGTCTTCCTCACGGAATTTTTTCAGAGAGCCGAACATGGATCCATTTTTCATATTATGGCCATAGATAATGGTATTCTGATCTGTAAAATCACTGCTGTTCGCATAATTTACAAACAGGCAGCCCGCAAACAGCTCCTCCTGCTCAAAGGAGCGGTGGAGGTAATAATCATTATCCTCCCCCTGCACAACCGGATAGCTCAGATCAAGCGCCCGGATTTTCAGCCACGCAACGAGATCCGAATTCACAGATTTCAGGGATTCAAAATCAATGGGATTGACCATGACCGGCAGCGTCACTTCTTCCTCATCCACCTCCACAGTCTTTACCTCACGTCCGCTGATCGTCTGCACTTCGTCATTCTCGACAGCCTCTTCCAGTACGTCCAGATCCTCCGTCTCATCTTCATCTGTCGTATACGTGGCCAGGTTTGCGTATTCATCATCCGCTTTTTTATATTCTTTATAATAACCGTATAGCATATACCCGGCAAAGACAAATACACAGAACGCCACGATCATCACGAAAATACTGATCACATCTCCGATATGGCTTTTCTTCTTTTTCTTTTTGCTGTTTCTGTCCCCGGTATGACGATAGGTTCCATTGGGGCCGTCATATCCCCCGTCCGGGACATTATAATAACTATTATAATTATAATAGCTGTTTTGATTCCCCCCAGGGACATTGTCATAGCTATTATTTCCTCGTTTTCCGTTTCCGCCTTTCCTCGCCATTTTCTGTTCCTTCCATTGTCCTGCCATTCACGGGTATATTTACGATAAATCTGGTGTTTTTGCTGTCACTTACCGCCGAAATCGCGCCGCCGTGCAGCTCTACAATCTGCTTTGCGATAGCCAGCCCCAGCCCGGCACCGCCGGTTTTGCTGGATCTGCCATCGTCAACGCGGTAGAATTTTTCAAAAATCATCTCCAGCTTTTTCTGCGGAATCTGCGGACCAGCGTTGGTAAAGACAATTGTAATGCCATTATTTCCGCCCCGCGCCTGAATCAGAATCTCCGAGCCCTCATAGCCGTAGGCAGCGGCGTTTTTCAAAAGGTTGTCAAAGACACGAGCCAGCTTTTCCGGATCTCCCTGCATGATCAGGCCTTCCTGCGCATCCACAATACAGGTCATGTTTTTCCTGCTCAGCAGGCCATGATTCTCATCCCCCAGCTGCTCCAGCATAAGGGAGAGATTGATCTCCCGCTTTTCGAGCACAATATCCTGTACATTAAAACGTGTAATCTCAAAAAACTCGTTGATCAGCTCCTCCAGGCGAATCGCTTTTTCCAGAGTAATATGGGTATATCGGGCGCGTTCGTCCTGCGACATCTCCGGATGCTCTTCCAGCATGGTCAGATATGCGGTCACAGAAGTCAGCGGTGTTTTCAGGTCATGAGCCAGACAAACCACAAGCTCGTTTTTGCGCTTCTCACTCTCCGCCGCCTGCCTCGCCCTGAAAGAAAAGCTGCGCTGCAGCATACTCATCTGCTCTGACAGCGGCTCCAGCTCCGGGGCAAGCTGTATCGCTTCTCCGGAATCCGAGAGAATCTCATCCAGCGCGCCGCTGATACTGTTCAGATAACGCGCTGTTTTCCTCACAGACAAAATGTAAAAAAGCAAAAAGAGAACGGCAAATCCTGCAAATACAAACAATAGCTTTCCATTCACCAGCAGACGGTCATATAAGGACAGGGCATGCTCCGCCGACATGCCCAGCTTCTGCAGTACCTTCAGTACAAGGCTCTGAAAACCGGCCTGTGGAACGCCCTCCGTCAGAAAAGTCAGTATCCCATATCCTGCCGCTACTATCAGGACGCTGATCAGCAACGCCCCTGCTATCGCGGTAAATTTCAGTTTTCCATATCTATTTTTCAATTTTGTACCCTACTCCCCAGACCGTCTTGATAAAATCGCTTTGCCTGTGACCATCGCCCATCTTCTCACGCAAATGGCGGATATGTACCATTACGGTGTTATTGCTGTTTTTATAGTATTTTTCTTTCCAGATCTGCTCAAACA
>JAJQIE010000219.1 GCA_021199395.1 Lachnospiraceae bacterium
TTGCAAAATAAGGAAAAAATTTCTATTATCTAATCAACGAAGTGGCAAATTCGGGGATCAAATTTACGTATCTCTTTTTTATGACTCCGGCAGCATATAAAAAGCTGGGGCTGACCTCTGCGTATCTTACGCTTGGGGATCATGTTTTTTTCAAAACCTGGAAATAAAGAACCGCGCAAAACAGAGCAAAAGGGATGAAATCGAACACTTGATTGATTTTATCTCTTTTTTATGTTAGAATAAAAAACCGATGGAAATTCAACAGGAGAGAATGGATGAAGAAAGCGGACGTCAGGCTGATTTTATTTGCAGGTATCGTTTGTGTCGCGCTGCTGATCTGGCGCAGCGTTTTTCAGGAAGCCGGTGCATCCGTGCTGGTGGAGGTAGACGGTGAGACCTATGGCACGTATTCTCTTGACAGGGATCAGACGGTCTATATCAATGATACAAATGTCCTTGTCATTGAGGATGGCGAGGCCTATATGTCTGAAGCGGACTGCCCGGACGGGCTTTGCATCAGTCAGGGTCATATTTCAGCGAGCGGTACGATGATTGTCTGTCTGCCAAACCGTGTAGTAGTTCGCGTCATTGATGCCGAAACGGAGGATGAGGATGACGTTGATATTGTTGCCGGATAAGCTGAGGATGAGGATAATGTGATATCATTGCCGGATAAGCGTAGGATAAGCGTAGGATAAGGATGGAGTCGATAAGATTGCCGGATAAGCGGGAGGAAAATCTATGAAATCAAAGACAGCCTATCTTGGAATGTTTACCGCCCTGGCGATGATTTTGAGCTATGTGGAATCGCTGTTCCCGGCGTTTTATGGCATTCCGGGCGTGAAGCTTGGCCTGGCGAACAGTATGTCACTGGTGATTCTGTATCTGATCGGCGCTCCGGGAGCCTGGTGCGTTTCGATTGTTCGGGTAGTGCTTACCGGCTTTTTGTTTGGCAATCTTTTTTCGATTGCCTACAGCCTTGCGGGTGCGATGGTCAGCCTGACTGTGATGGCGCTTATGAAAAAGAATCCCGCCTTTTCTGTTGTGGGTGTCAGTATGATGGGCGGCATGGGGCACAATTTTGGACAGCTTCTGATAGCGATTCTTCTGGTAGAGAATCTGAATCTGGTTTATTATCTGCCTGTGCTGCTTTTATCAGGGCTTGTGACCGGGCTTGTAGTCGGCTTGCTGTCAGCGGAAATTTTAAAAAGGCTGCCAGATATGAACTGACATAAATAGTTTTGCCCGGATGTCAGTGCATCGGAGTGGAAAGCGGTATAGAGCTGTAAAATAAAGCAGGCAGCTTGCAATGCAGTTTGTTTGCGAAGCGAAGAGAAATCAGAACAGGAAAAAGATATGATAGCATATTTAAAAGGAATCGTGGCCGCAGTGTCAGAGAATGTGGTAATACTGGATGTAAATGATGTCGGGTATCAGGTCTGGATTTCAGGAAGAGATGCGGCAAATATGCCCGGACGCGGGCAGGAAGCTCAGATTTTTACCTGGATGAGCGTCAGCCAGGACGCAATTCGTCTCTATGGTTTTTTGGAAGAGGAGGATCTCGATGCTTTTAAAATGCTGATCAATGTCAGCGGCATCGGCCCTAAGGCGGCGCTTGGTATTCTTTCTGTGCTGACAGCGGATGACCTCCGGTTCGCGGTACTCTCTGACGATGCAAAGACGATCGCAAAAGCTCCGGGTATCGGCAGCAAAAGCGCAAAAAAGGTTATTCTCGAATTAAAGGACAAGCTTAGCCTTGAAGACGCGTTTGAGCGCAGACTTGCTTCCTCTGGCATGGATTCCACAAAAACATGGAATTCCAGTGAGGCCAGGGATGAGGCGATTCAGGCTCTCGCGGCGCTCGGCTATTCCGCCAGCGACGCTCTTCGCGCGGTAAAAAAATGCGAGATTACTGAGGATATGGATACGGAGGCGATTCTGAAGCTGGCTCTGAAGCAGCTGATATAGAATCGCAGAGACAGGATGACAGATGCAGGATTACAGATACAGGAATATAAAGACAGGATTTTGGAGACAGGGATACAGAGACAGGATGACAGATATGGATCAGGTTCTGTATCAAAAGGAGTTCCGATGGCGAAAAGAGTAATTGCGACCGATGCGACGGAGGAAGATATCCGGCTGGATACCGGGCTGCGGCCACAGCTGCTGCAGGATTATATCGGTCAGGAGAAGGTCAAAAATACTTTGAAAATATATATTGAGGCGGCGAAGGCCAGAGGAGACGCGCTGGATCATGTTCTGTTTTATGGTCCTCCGGGGCTTGGAAAGACAACGCTTGCCTGCATTATCGCAAATGAGATGGATGTAAACATCAGAATCACCTCCGGGCCGGCGATTGAAAAGCCGGGCGAGATGGCGGCCATATTGAACAATCTTTCAGAGGGCGATGTGCTTTTTGTCGATGAGATTCACAGGCTGAACCGCCAGGTGGAAGAGGTTCTGTATCCTGCAATGGAGGATTTTGCGATTGATATTATGATCGGCAAAGGCGCTGCGGCGAGGTCAGTCCGGCTTGACCTGCCCCATTATACGCTGATCGGAGCCACGACCAGAGCAGGCATGCTGAGCGCGCCGCTCCGGGATCGGTTTGGTGTGGTGAATCATCTGGATTATTATTCAGAAAAGGAGCTTCAGACCATTGTGATGCGTTCCGCGGCAGTCCTTCAGGTGGAGATCGACAATCGCGGCGCGCTGGAAATTGCCCGGCGCTCCAGAGGGACGCCGCGTCTGGCGAACCGGATGCTAAAACGCGTGCGTGACTACGCGCAGGTGCGTTATGATGGGAGGATTACTGCGGCAATCGCTTCGGAAGCGCTTGATCTGCTGGAAGTGGATCGATATGGGCTGGACGCGCTTGACCGTTCCATTCTCACTCTGATGATTGATAAATTCAATGGAGGCCCGGTAGGGCTGGACACACTGGCGGCGGCGATCGGTGAGGATTCCGGAACCATAGAGGATGTATATGAGCCTTACCTGATTAAAAACGGTTTCCTGAACCGGACGCCGAAAGGACGCGTAGTGACGGAGCTTGCCAGAGAGCATTTATCCGGATATGGAAGGAATACCTAGTACCTCGTCTCCAAATTAACCGGACTCTATACTTGCCTGAATTTTCATCTG
>JAJQIE010000148.1 GCA_021199395.1 Lachnospiraceae bacterium
TAGATACACCGTCCCAGCTTGTAAATGTCAGATACAGGCCATAGACAAACGGGAGGAGCACCACTGCTATGAAAAGTACCGCCGCCGGACCGGCAAACATGAGGAACTGCGTTACCTTATATGAGGTAGTGTTTTTCTTCATTTTTTCTACCCTCCTGAATTTCCCGCAGCTGTTCAGCTCCTTCACAACTGCGATTTCTCTTTTATAAAAAGTGTGCTTCGCACACACTCGCAAGCTTTCCAGACTTCAGGAAGCACACTTTTTGCCCGGAAAGCCGGAGCGCCGGTGCTTCCAGCGCTCCGGAATGGACTTTATCAGAATCAGTGCTCAATCACTTCCGCGGTCGTCCAGTAGCTCTCAATCTCTGCGGCAAAGCCTTCGCGGTCAGACTGTCCGGCCAGATATTTCTGGAAAGAAGCTCCAAGGAGCGAATAGTGATCATCCGGCAGATAATTATAGTTGTCGATCAGCAGTCCCGCATCCGCATACTCTTTCACAGACTGTCCGAGCGGATCCGCCACATCCAGCGTAATATTGCTGTAGGCCGGAACCAGTGCGCAGTCATTTACCAGGAAGGACTGTCCATCCTCATCATACACCAGCCAGTTCAGGAAATCCTTTGCCGCCTGTACCTGCTCCTCGGAGGTATTGTCAGAGGAATCAATAAAGAAATACTTGGAACCGCCTCCTACGAGCTGCTCATTTGTCCCGTCATCCGTATTCTGCGGTACCGGCATCATTCCCATATTCTCAGAATAATCATACGCATTCAGCACCGACCAGTCCCAGTTGCCGCCAAACATAAACGCGATATCGCCTTCCGCAAGCATCATCTCAGTAACCTCGCGCTCAGCTGCGATAGCGGATGCGGATGCGTAATTATACTGCATCAGGACATCAAACGTATCCATCAGAGAATTGAATTTCTCATTATTGATCAGGTCCGCCGTGCCCTCCTGCAAGGAGGCAATGAATGCTTCCGGGTCTTCCTGCTGCTCATATACCTCTGCCAGATAATGCGCGCCAAGAGACCAGTCCTCCTTCATAATGCCGACCGGTGTCTCCATACCGCCCGCCACAAGCGTCTCAAGCAGCTCTGTGAACGCGTCCAGCGTCGTGTATTCAGACGGGTCAAAGGCTTCGCCTGTGATCGCCTCGATCGCGTCCGCATTATAGATCATGCCGCGGGCCTCGATACATACCGGGAAGCCATAAACCACGCCGTCAATCGCGATCTCATACTCGGTATCCTCTACCCAGTCCTCACCGCTTAAATCCACCGCATACTCTTCCGCCAGACTGTAAACATCCTTTGCGTCTACCATGGAAATGGTGTATGGGTCGCCGGACGCATATCTGGTCGCCAGGTGAGCCGCTACTGTATCACTGGAATAATAAACCTCAATGTCCACACCGGTCTCCTCAGAATACTCAGCCGCCTTTTCCTCCAGCTGGCTCTGAATCTCAGACTTCGAGTTGAAAATCGTAATAGATACGCTGTCATCCGCCAGAACCGGAGCTGCTCCAGCCGCCAGAGACATGGTCATTGCCGTCGCTAACGCTATAGATAATTTTCTTTTCATGAATAATCTCCTTCTGATTGAATTGCCTTCTGTTTTCGTGTATAATCATGACAGAAAAATGCAGAATTTTCTTCATTTATCTCAGGTGTCTGGACGCCGGAATTCCAGTCTGCAGTGCGTCCGCTACCGATATGAGATTTATGTGGTGCTGTCCAATTTATATAATTGGGCGGATTTATGATGCAGCTTTCTGGACTTTTTGACGTTATCGTTCTCATTTTTTCGTCATATTTTCAGTCAAACTGCACAGTTTATTTTGTTTTTCTGCCGTTTTCTGCTCACGATCTTATGGTGACATCATACCAGAGTAGTGTTGAGATTTCTTGTTTGAATTACAGAAAAAATAACACAATATCCAGATTTTCCACGACGTCAGGATAATTCCCGCATACTGCACCGGGCAGGCTGCCTGTGCGCACATCATACCATGCTATCCGTCTCAGGAAAAGGAGGGAACTTATGGCAACCGATCTTGAAGAGAAAAAAAATCACGGAACAGACTATTTCCCATTCGAATGCTATGGAGCCCAGGCTGATACCAACCGCTATGTCGTATACTACCACTGGCATCGGCAGATGGAGATCATCTGTGTCAATCAGGGCGAGCTGGTCCTCATGGTCGAAGGAGAAACGCATGTAGGATATGCCGGGGATATTTTTTTCATCAATCCCAGGCAGGTGCATCAGCTCGTTCTGGAGAAAAGCAACAGCTCCTATTTTTCGTTTGTATTTGATCTGGAATGGCTGGATTTCAAAGATGAGGATTATGTCCAGACTACGATTCTGAACCCACTGAAAAAGGATCTTGGTTTTCCGCTGAAGGTCACATCAGAACAGAGCTGCCACAAGATCCTCCTGCGCGATATCCAGTCAATCAGGCAGATTTACGTCATGCAGCCGGACAGCTATCGCCTGATGATTAAAATTCTCCTGTATAAGCTTCTTCTCCTGCTGGAGTCAAATCAGCTTTTTGTACCGGTCCGTTTCACAGGCACAATTGTTCAGTCTCAGACCACCATCCGAATCCGGGAGCTGATGGATTACATCGCCGGGCATTATCAGGAGCATATTTCGCTGGAGGAGGGTGCGGACATTATGCATATGTCTCCGAAATATTTCAGCTCCTTTTTCGCCAAAACCTTCCTGATCAGCTTCACGCAGTATGTCAACCACTACCGCATTGATCAGGCCTGCATCCTGCTGAAAACAACGGATCTGCCCATCATGGATATCGCGTTTGAAACCGGTTTTGAGAATTTCAGCTATTTTATCCGAAAATTCCGGGAGTTCAAGGGCAGCACGCCCAAAGAATATCGAAAAGAAAGGGCTCCCGTCGCCGGAGAATCCCAGGCGATCGTGGGAGGCACGGGAGAAGAATTCCGAAAGATACAGTCCATACTGGGAGAGCTGTAGGCACCCTGTCATGCTCCGTTCCGGGGCCGCGCCCACGGCGCCGGGACGTCCTGTGAGAAAAGCTCCGGCGCCGCCAGATAATGATTGATCTCAGCGCCGATAAACAGCAGATTCATACATGCGTACAGCCACAGCATAACCACGACC
>JAJQIE010000101.1 GCA_021199395.1 Lachnospiraceae bacterium
GGTTATGGCAGTGGCTGTGGTATATATGATTGTTAAAAATCGTATTGAGAGGAGGTATGAGACGTGAAACAGAAGAGCAGGGTATCATCCCGCCATATAACGCCCAGGAAATTCTGGATGAAGACAATTTTTTGGATTGTTGTTGTTGTGATCATGTTTATCAACCTCGTCCCGATTCTCTGGATGGTTTCCGCATCCTTCAAGACAATCGTAGACATTATGAATCCGGCGAAAATATTTGTATTTACGCCTACTCTGAAAAACTATATTGAAGTATTTACCAAGTATGATTTCATCAAGCCGATTATAAACAGCCTGATCGTGAGCGTATCGGCCACGGCTCTTGCCTGCATACTGGGTCTGCCGGCCGCCTATTCGATTGCGCGGTATAAGCAGGACAGGCTCTCGCTGGTTATTCTGGCTGTGCGTATTATCCCGGCGATTTCCTTCCTGGTACCGTGGTACATTATTTTTTCGAGGCTGAAGCTGACAGGAACCTATGCCGCTCTGATTATGGCGAATCTGCTGGTTTCCCTGCCGCTGATCGTATGGATCGTCACCCCGTATTTCGGATCGATTCCCAGGGAGCTGGAGGAAGCGGCGTTTATAGATGGCTCCTCTGTGACCGGAAGCTTTTTGAGAATTATGATTCCGCTTTCCGCTCCGGGGATTTTTACAGCCGCGATTCTGTCTTTTATCTACGCGTGGAACAATTTCCTGTTTTCCCTGATTCTGAGCAGCAGCTCTACGCGGACGTTGCCGATGGCAATCTTTAACTTTATTTCTTACACCAGTGTAAACTGGGGCGGTCTGATGGCTGCCGCCGTGGTAATAACGGGTCCGGTTATAGTGATCTCCATTGTCCTTCAGAAGTACGTAGTAAGCGGACTGACGGCAGGAGCAATGAAAGGGTAGGAAGGAGGAAAACATTGAGAGAGGCGATACATTCTTATTTCCGACTGGGAACTGTATTTTTTGTTTCTTATCCGGGTGCGGCCGGGAGCGATGAGGAGCTGCTGGAAAGGCTCCGGCAGTTCGCGGCGGACGATGCATTTGAGGCGATAGAACTGACACATATCGAAAACCCCGCAGTCAGAAAAGAGGTTATCGAGATCGTAAAGTCAGCCTGCCTGGATGTTTCCTATGCGGCACAGGGGTGCCTTCTGGGACAGAAAAAGAACCTGAACGCTCTGGATGAGGGAGAACGCCGCAGCGCGGTTGAGCTGATGAAGAGCTGCATTGATGAAGCGTGTGAAATGGGGGCGGAATCGGTATCGTTTCTGGCCGGAAAATATGAGCCGGGGAAGGAAGCGGATGCGATGGATGCGCTGGTGGCTTCGGTCTGTGAGCTCTGCGATTATATGGAAAGCAAAGGCAAGCTGCGGCTGGCGATAGAGGTTTTTGACTATGACCTGGATAAATGCTCTCTGATTGGCCCGGCATACCGGGTTAAGGAACTGATGGAACGGGTTTGTCCGCTGAAGAAAAATTTTGGCGCGCTCGTCGATCTGAGCCATATCCCACAGATACATGAGAGCGTTAAGGAAGCGATTTTGCCAGTCAGGGATTATATCATTCAGGCTCATATGGGAAACTGTGTGATAAAGGAAGGCTGCAGCCTGCGCGGCGATCTGCATCCGAGGTACGGGTATCCGAACAGCGAGGTGGATCTGCCGATGATAAAGGAATATCTGGAGACGCTTTTAGAGATTGGCTTTTTATCAAAGGAAAAACGTCCTATACTTTCTTTTGAGGTAAAGCCGTTTGGAACCGATGACCCGAAGATCATAATGGCGGCGTCAAAGCGGATGCTGACGAAAGCATGGGATCTGGCCTGCCCACAGGAGGAATACGCATAATGGGACGACTGACAAGGGCAGAGCTTCTGGAGCTGCGGAGATGGAATACCCCGACCATTTATAATGGCTGGGAGACTGTAACCGGTAAAAACCGCCTGGAATGCCACATGAGCAATGGAGCTATCTGCGATTACGCTCCATCGATGGGCGCGATGGTTGGATATGCGGTGACGGTAGAATACATATGTACGGATGAAAAAATAAAGGAAGAGCATCCGGACTGTTACCTGGACCTCTATAAATACCTCGCGGGGATACCGGGACCAAAGATCCTTATGGCGAAAGACCTGGACGCACCGAACAGTAAGGGCTCGATATTCGGAGAGGTGACAGCGAATGCCTATCGCGCTCTGGGGTGCGTGGGAGCTGTCACGGATGGGTATGTCAGAGATGTGGATGAGGGCACCTACGCCGGATTCAAAATGATGGCGAGCCGTCTGGGCGTAGGGCATGCATATTCCTGCCCGCTCTATTTTGGCAGGGAGATTGAAATTTACGGAACCACAGTAAAGCCGGGTATGCTGGTCCACGCGGACAAATACGGATTTATCGCCATAGAGGAGGAGGATTTCCCGCATCTTCTGGAAGGGGTCCGCTTTACGGACAGCAACGAGTGCAGGACTACGATCCCCGCGTCAAGGGGGGCTGTGGGAGAAAGCACGGATGAGGTTGTAGAGCGCATGCGCAAAGCAATGCTGGAATTCAATAAAAACGCAGATGAATTTCGAAGGAAAATTCTTGAACAATGAGTCAGGAGGAAAAGACAATGAAAAAGATCATGAACAAACCAGAGAATTATGTGGATGAGATGCTTTCCGGTATCTACCGCGCTCATGGAAAGGATGTAAAGTGCGTGGACGGAGATCTGAAATGCTTTGTGACAACGCACAAGCATCCCGGAAAGGTTGCTATCGCAACGGGAGGAGGAAGCGGTCATTTGCCGCTGTTCCTCGGCTATGTAGGGGAAGGCATGCTGGATGGCTGCTCGGTGGGGGATGTTTTTCAGTCTCCGAGCGCGGAACAGATGCTGGCGGTTACCAGGGAAATTGATAATGGCGCCGGAGTCCTCTATATCTACGGCAATTACAACGGAGACATTTTCAATTTTGACATGGCTGCGGATATGGCGGACATGGAGGAGGACATCCGTGTAGAATCAGTTGTCGCCGGAGATGACATTGCATCCTCCGTAAGCGGAGAAAAAGGTGATATCAGCAAGCGCCGCGGCGTGGCGGGCATCTTTTTCGTGTATAAGTGCGCTGGCGCGGCGGCCGCGGC
>JAJQIE010000229.1 GCA_021199395.1 Lachnospiraceae bacterium
TCTGGAATCCGGACATATCCATATCCTCCAGAGAGAACTCCACCCGCACTTTCTTGGAGTTGATTTCTCCCTTGGAAAGTTGAACAACAGTCTCTACATTCGCCGTCTGCGGAAACATATCCACACAGAAGATCCGCTCCGCGCGGTAGCCATTTGCGAACAGTACCTCTAAATCCCGCGCCAGACTGGTCGGCTTACACGATATGTAGAGGATCCGCGGAGCGCCATAAGCGATTATTTTCTGAAGAGCTTTGGGATGGATACCGTCGCGTGGAGGATCAAGCACAATAAAATCCGGCGGTTCGGTTATCGAATCAAGGATCTGCAGGACATCTCCCGCCAGGAAGGTGCAATTGTCAAGCCCATTCATGCGAGCGTTGAGACGGGCGGCTTCTACGGCTTCCTCTACAATCTCTACCCCAACCACCTTTGCGGCGACGGGGGACAATATCTGCGAGATTGTGCCCGTCCCGCTGTAAAGATCAAAAACTGTCGCGTCTTTTGTATCGTCGGTATATTCCCGCGCAATACTGTAAAGCGTCTCCGCTCCCAGCGAATTTGTCTGAAAGAAGGAAAAGGGGGTAATTTTAAAGCGCAGGCCGAGCAGGGATTCGTAAAAGAAATCCTTTCCATAAAGAGTCGTTGTCTGGTCACTCTGGACAATATCCGCAACTGAATTGTTCAGCATATGGAGGATTCCGACAACCGTTCCTTCAAGAGGAAGAGACAGGATGCGGGCTGTATACGCCTGTAATAGTTCCGAAAATGTCTGCGCGCTATGCTCTGCATTTCTTTCAGAATACCGGGGGATAGCAGTGTTATCCACATCGGATGCCCTGTCTTTTGCTTCCATCGCGTGTTCTCCTGCCGTTACCAGGCAGACCAGTATTTCCCCTGTTTTTTCCGCCCGACGAAGCAGGAGATGGCGCAGCACGCCCTGATGCGTCATTTTATGGTAATATGAAATTCCCTGTTCCTGAAAAAAAGTAAGAGTGGCAGTCAGTATTGCAGTCATGTCTGAATGCACCAGCTTGCAGTCGGCAGCGGTCAGGACATCGTAACGGCTTCCGCGTTTGTGCAGGCCAAGGCAAAGGGGACCATCCTTATATTCATCACCAAAAGAAAATTCCATTTTATTGCGGTATCTAAATTCCTGCTGACTGCGGTAGATTCCCTCAAAGATTCCATCTTTCTTCCGAACAGCCCCCAAATCGCGCTCATTTAGTAAAGGAATTTTTTCACACCATCCTTCCTGCCCGGCCGCGCAAAGCACCGGATTCAGCAACCGCTTTACCTGATTCGCTTTCATCAGCAGCTGATCCTCATATTGCATAGTCTGCCAGGAGCAACCACCGCACGCAGGAAAAATGGTACAGGCAGGTTTTTCTGTCTCCAGCGGGGACGGCTGCAGTACCTCCAAAAGCCGTCCTTCCGCCCGGCCACTCCGTTTTTTTGAGATAACAAAACGAATCCTCTGGCCGGGAATTGTATTTTTAACTGTCACGCTGCATTCCTCCATCCGGACAATGCCTTTATTGGGAAAATCAACGCGTTCCACCACGCCTTCCATAATCTGCCCCTTCTTCATGTGAAATTCTCCTCCTCATATTGTCAGGTGTTTTTTCACTTAAAATCAGAATCTTTATGGCCGTATTTTCCGTGGCCTCAGATTTCTGCCGCCGGTTCATCGGCGCACATTCTTTACCATACATTTAATCAGGCAGATACAATTCTGCATCTGCCCGATTGCTGGTATAACTATATGGGAAACGACATTTGTCGTTTCATTTTGCACCGTTTCTGATATTCCTTTTTATGCCTCGTCGGCAGAAGCAGTATCATCTTCCTGAGCGTTTTCCTCGTCGGCAGATGCCTTTTCATTCTTCTGCGCTTCTTTACCAGCTTCAGCCGCCACAGCTTCTTCAGCTTCAGCTTCCTCTGTTTTTTCTTCAGATGGCTCCGCTGCCTCATCTTCATTCTGCTGCGTTTCCGTGTCGGAAGTCTTTTTTTCTCCCTTTGCCTCCGGAAAATCATCATCCTCGAAGAAATCCTCGAAGTCATCGTCAAAATCATCCTCAAAATCTTCCAGATAATCCGGAGAGAAATAGCGATATACCGCATACGCAATAGCCGCCACCGCTGTTACCGATCCAATTACAGCAAGAATCCATACAACCGTATTTTTCCTTTTTTCATTTTCCTGCTTCTGCAATGCTGCCACCAGTTCATCAATTTTTGTCATACGTCACACGTCCTTTCTTTTATTCCCACGAAGCAACGAGTCCGACATACGGAATCATAAGGAATCCACCGGCAGGCAGATATCTATATGCCATGGAAATCTCTGTTTTGGATAGTATATCACAGAAGGAGGCTTTTTACTATAAGAATTTTGCACTTACAGCCACCTTTTTTTATCCGGTATTTTATCCTTGCAGGCAAACAGACAGAGGAGCAGATATACAAAATAAGCCTGCCTGTACCGGACAGGTGACAGGACGGGCTTATCTTATTTCATTTGCCTGTTATTCCTCCGACGCGGAATCGTCTTCTTTTTCTACAGATGTGTGTGGCTCTGAAACGAGGACAACCACCGTATCCGGACTCGTACTCAGCTCTATATCCGGATTGGATGCGATGGCGAGATCGCCGACCTTGATCGAATCTCCAGGGTGCATTTCACCGACATCAATTTCCACTTTTTCTATTAATGCGGATGGCAGCGCCCTGTATGGAATTTCTTCGAGCGCAAGCTGAAGGATTCCCGTTTGAAGCTTGTCGTGGTTCAGAAGGACTACCTCCGCGACGGAATGAACCTTTTCGCTGCTCACAAGCGCCTGAAAATCTACTTCTTCATATTGATTTTTCATGGAGTTGAAATGGACCTCCTTAATCAGTACATCCATCGTCTGCCCATTGACCTCCAGATAGAGCTGGCTGCCTTTTTTCTTTTCCCGAAATACGCGTTCCGCTTCCTGCCTGTCAATCTGGATGGGGATAGAGCCTTTAATTTCCCGGCCAAATATATTACCGGTCACATAGCCCTCCCGACGAAGCTTTTTTGCTTTTACCGACATGTCTCTTTTCTCAGCTTTTAAAGTATCCATATTATCTCTTCCTTTCTTT
>JAJQIE010000023.1 GCA_021199395.1 Lachnospiraceae bacterium
CTCCGATCGGCCCGACAAAGCCACAGGTACCCATGCCGGAGGACACCGCCGTACCGTTCATTTCAAGATGGAAAACACAGGTGGCGACCGGGCCGGTGATCGCGGAGGTCAGGATTGGCGCGATCCAGATACGGGGATTTTTCACAATGTTGCCCATCTGAAGCATGGAAGTGCCGATACCCTGCGAGACAAGGCCGCCCCAGCGGTTTTCCTTAAAGGACATGACGGCAAAGCCGACCATCTGGGCGCAGCAGCCTGCGACGGCGGCTCCTCCCGCCAGGCCGGTCAGACCGAGCGCGGCGCAGATCGCTGCGGAGGAAATCGGGAGGGTCAGCGCGACGCCGACGACCACAGATACGGCGATGCCCATCAGAAACGGCTGCAGATTGGTCGCCCACATGATCAGGTTGCCGACCTTCATCGCGGCGCTGCCGAGCGCGGGAGCCCACCATGCGGAGAGCGCGATGCCGACCCCGATCGTGACCAGCGGCGTGACCAGAATATCTATTTTTGTCTCCTTCGACACTGCTTTTCCAATCTCGGCGGAAAAAATCGCGATGAACAGAACTGCGAGCGGACCGCCCGCTCCGCCCAGGGCGTTAGCCGCAAATCCCACCGTAATCAGCGAGAACAGCCCAAGCGGCGGACAGTGCAGCGCATAGCCGATCGCGACCGCCATCGCAGGGCCGCTCATTGCTGATGCGAGTGAGCCGACAGTGTAATCAACATTGCTGACAGTGGCTACGGTCTGCGTCAGGAATGGAATCTGGAACTGTGTTCCGAGCGTGTTGATGATGGTCCCGATCAGCAGAGAGCAGAACAGACCCTGCGCCATAGCGCCGAGCGCGTCAATACCGTACCGCTTCAGGGAAATCTCAATGTCTTTTCTTTTCAGGAATGCTTTAAATTTTCCCATAACATTTCGCCTCCTGTGATGTCAGCGAAACAAGGGATACGCCCGTATCGATTCCTTCGATATAAGACGCTCTTGCGGTTGCCGGGAGTCTTATCCGTGATTCGATTACCGACAGCCTTTTCCGTGTTTCCGCGACGGTTTTCTTTACCTGATGCCAGATTATACTCCTTTTTCGAAGCCTGTGTGATAAATATGAACCGGAAATTGAATTTCAGCGAATTGATTATTTTTTAATAAATTTTTGCTGAAAATTGTGAAAAAAGATACTACCGGAAAACATGTAATCTATGCTATCATAAAGCGAAATCTGGCTCTGCGGGCGAATGACGCCTGCCGGTTTTTGTATGGTATCTCAATCCTGTTTTACGGGAAACGGCATGAGTCGTTACAGCACCGCCTGTACCTCCATCCGCCGCACTGTCTTTAGTCCCCGCGGAGCTGTCAAAAATTTTTGCTGTATGTCACACCGCAGCAGCAGTAATAATGTAAATTGGCTGGTGTGACCTGTCATTGTTTTTCAGGCATCATCATCTGACAAAGGAGTAATTGAGTTATGCCGGTATTTGATTTCAGTAACAGTGCGCCGGGGCAGAAGATGTCCTCTGAATGCACATACACGACATTTCAATCCAGTGAATCGGAGGCCTCCGCAGAAAAGCCGATTCTGATTCTGGACAACAGGCAAAGACAATGGAAGCACCATTCGAATGGGATTTTTTCCAATCCGGATCAGAAGACCGCGTTTGAGTTTGACGAGGAGGGCGGAATTGCCAGCGCGGACATCCTGCGGATGGACGCGCGTTTTGTCAGCCTGCTTCGCTGGCTTGGGGAGAGCCATATTAAGGTGCGGCTGTCCGGGGCGAACCGAAAGGACGGCTACGCGGTTTACCGGATTCGGGAGACGGCCTACGGCGGAGGCACTAAGCTCTCCGCGGAGGATGGTTTTCTTCAGTTTATGATTGAGCGCCTGCTCGCAAGTGACGCTCCCGCTCCGTGGCAGGAGGAGGATGACCAGGAGGAAGCCGGCGATGAGATGAAGCTGACCAGTCTCCAGAGCATCACGGATTTCCTGAACTGCGCGGGCAGGACGCTTCCCGACAATATCCGCCTGTGGGCGAGACGGAATCTCGCGGTAGCGCGTTCCCACGAGGTGACGCCGGAGGAGCGGAGGCATGCGCAGAGAGCTCTTTCGATCATGCTCAATATTCACTGGAAAAACAATTATTTCGAAGCCATCGATCCGCAGGAAGCCCGCCGGATTCTGGATGAAGAGCTTTACGGCATGGAGCAGGTGAAACAGCGGATTATAGAGACGATCATCCAGATCAACCGCACGCATACGCTTCCGGCTTATGGCATGCTGCTGGTCGGCCCGGCCGGTACCGGAAAATCTCAGATCGCCTATGCAGTCGCCCGGATTCTGAAGCTGCCGTGGACGACGCTTGACATGAGCTCGATCAATGACCCGGAGCAGCTTACCGGGAGCTCCCGCATCTATTCAAATGCCAAGCCGGGCATTATTATGGAAGCTTTTTCGGCAGCGGGAGAGTCGAATCTGGTTTTTATTATCAATGAGCTGGACAAAGCGGCATCCGGAAAAGGCAATGGAAATCCGGCGGACGTCCTTTTGACGCTGCTGGACAATCTTGGCTTTACGGATAATTACATTGAATGTATGGTGCCGACTGTGGGGGTATATCCCATCGCGACCGCGAACGACAAAAATCAGATCAGCGCGCCCCTGATGTCGCGCTTTGCCGTGATTGAATTGCCGGATTATACGCCGGAGGAAAAAAAGGTGATTTTTTCGCAGTTTGCCCTGCCGAAGGTATTAAAGCGTATGAGTATGCGCGGGGACGAGTGTATTGTGACGCCGGAAGCGCTTGACGCCATAATCGGAAAATATGCGAATACAACCGGTATCCGCGATCTGGAGCAGGCAGCCGAGCATATCGCCGCGAACGCGCTCTATCAGATTGAGGTAAACGGGGTTTCATCCGTGACCTTTGACGCGGGGACGGTGGGAAGGCTGCTGGGATAGGATTCCCTTGCATTTTTCAAAAATATACCTATAATAAATATGGCTGATGCTTTCTGAGGGAGGAAAGAGGAATGATTTACATTTTACTGTCGGTCTCAATTGCCATACTTGCCGGGCTTTTGATGACCCGTGTGCTGAAACCGTTGAAGCTGCCTTCTGT
>JAJQIE010000237.1 GCA_021199395.1 Lachnospiraceae bacterium
ACACTGAGGACACAGAGCTTCATTTTAAGGCATATCTGGAATCGATCGGCGATTACCTTGTAGTCGTATCGGATGACGGGCTTGTAAAGGTTCATGTGCACACAAACGATCCGGGTCTGGCGATTCAGCGTGCTCTCCGGTACGGCTCGCTGACAAAGATCAAAATCGACAATATGCGTGAGGAGAACCAGGAGCGTGTCGCTCACGAGGAAGAGCGCCGAAAGACGGAGGATGTCCCGGCGGATACCGGGGCGACGCAGAATGACGCTGCGGGCAGTGCGGAAGCAGTACAGGAGACCGGATTTATCTCCGTTTCGATTGGAGACGGCATTGCGGATATTTTCCGGGATCTCGGCGTGGACTGTCTGATCGAAGGCGGACAGACTATGAATCCGAGTACGGAGGATATGCTGAATGCGATCAATCAGGTGAATGCCAGAAATATTTTCATACTGCCCAATAATAAAAATATCATCCTTGCGGCGAATCAGGCGAAATCGCTGGTGGAGGACAAAAATATCTTTGTAATTCCGACCAGAACCGTCCCGCAGGGGATCACCGCCGTGATCAATTATGTGCCGGAGAAGTCCCCGGAGGAAAACGCGCTGGTTATGGAACGTGAGATCGAAAACGTCAGGACTGGTCAGATCACGTATGCCGTGAGGGACACCCATATTGACGATAAAGTGATTTCCGCCGGTGACATTATGGGCGTAGGGGATCATTCCATTCTGGCGGTCGGCAAGGATATTACGCCGGTGGCGACGGAAACGGTTGAAAAGATGATGACAGATGAGGCAGAGCTGGTCAGCATTTACTATGGCGAGGATATGCGGGAGGATGAGGCTGCAGCGTTCTGTGACCATATCGCCGGGCTTTATCCGGACTGTGATGTAGAGCTGAATTATGGCGGTCAGCCAATTTATTACTATATTATTTCTGTAGAATAATTTTATGATACAAGAGAAAAAGACCCGGAGGACACTATGGATCTTGAATCGCCGCTCGATTCCCTGAAGGGGATCGGAGATAAAACAAGGCAGATATTTGCAAACGCGGGTATTGAAAACCTTGGCGATCTGCTGGGATATTTTCCGCGCGCTTACGAACAGTTTCAGGAACCGCGTCCTCTGGCCGGTCTTGAGGAGGGAGAGCTCGTATCGATCGCCGGGTGCCTGGCGGAGCCGATTGCGAACCATTATCTTCGCGGGCGCTGTATTTCTACCGCGCTGTGTACGGACGGAGCGGGGGAAGTTCAGCTTACCTGGTATAATATGCCTTACCTGAAAAATTCGCTGCGGGCAGGTGTCAGCTATATTTTCCGTGGAAAGACGAAAAAAAAGGGCAGAAGACTGCTTATTGAGCAGCCAGCTGTCTATTCGGCGGAGCAGTATCAGGCGCTTTCGGACTCGCTGCAGCCGGTTTATTCCCTTTCAAAAGGGATGACGGTGAAGATGGTTCAGAAAGCGGTTCGGCAGACACTGGACGGTATGAAGGCAGGCGTGGACTACCTTCTTGAAAGCGAGCGGGAGCGGTATCATCTCTGTGCGTATGATATTGCGATCGCGCAGATGCACTTTCCGGACAGTGCCAGCGCACTGAGGATCGCGCGCCGCAGACTTGTTTTTGATGAATTTTTCTTTTTTCTGCTTCAGCTCCGTTATCTGAAAGAGCACAGAAAAAAAGAGAGCAATCAGTTCCGGATTCGTCCTCAGGGAACAGCAAAGCGCCTGATCGCTGCGCTGCCATATGAGCTTACCGGTGCGCAGAAAGCAGTCTGGGCAGATATTGAGCGTGAACTGTCCGGCGAAACGGCAATGGCGAGGCTGGTGCAGGGAGACGTTGGGTCCGGAAAGACAATCATAGCCGTTCTCGCGCTTCTGACGGTTGCGGAAAACGGATACCAGGGCGCAATGATGGCACCGACGGAGGTGCTTGCAAGGCAGCATTACGAGTCGATACAGAGCCTGCTTCAGAAGAACGGGATTCCTTTTCAGGTCGTCCTTCTGACGGGCTCTATGACTGTGAAGCAAAAAAGAGAAGCATATGCCAGAATGGAATCCGGCGAGGCGTCAATCATAATCGGGACGCACGCGCTGATTCAGGAAAAAGCCATCTATCAGGATCTGGCGCTTGTGATTACAGATGAGCAGCATCGTTTTGGCGTGCGTCAGCGGGAAAATCTTTCACAAAAGGGAAGCGCGCCGCATACGATTGTGATGAGCGCTACGCCTATTCCGAGGACGCTGGCTGTTATTCTGTACGGAGATCTGGATATCTCTGTGATTCATGAGATGCCCTCAAACCGCCTTCCGGTCAAAAACTGCGTGGTTGGGCCTGCTTACCGTCCAAAAGCATACGCCTTTATAGAAGCGCAGGTCCGTCTGGGGCATCAGGCTTATGTGATCTGCCCTATGGTAGAGGAGAGCGACATGGTGGATGCGGAGAATGTCATCGAATATGCTCAGATCTTGCGTGCGGCGCTCCCTGCGGAAATCACGGTCGATTTTCTGCATGGCAGGATGAAGCCATCCGAGAAAAATGATATTATGGAGCGCTTTCTTCGAAATGATATACAGGTGCTGGTTTCCACGACGGTTGTGGAGGTAGGCGTAAATGTGCCGAATGCAACGGTTATGATGATTGAAAACGCGGAACGGTTTGGCCTGGCACAGCTTCATCAGCTTCGCGGACGTGTCGGCCGCGGAGCAGCGCAGTCGTACTGTATCTTTCTACACGCGGCGGATGGAGAACAGATCCGGGAGAGACTTGATATCCTGAACCATTCAAATGACGGGTTTGAGATTGCGGCCAGAGATTTGCAGCTTCGCGGACCGGGCGATTTGTTTGGCGTTCGACAGAGCGGCCTGATGGATTTTAAGCTTGCGGACATCTATACCGACGCTGATATCCTGCAGCTTGCCAATGAAGCTGTCGACAGGATCACAGAGGAGGATCCCGCGCTTGCGCTTCCGCAGCATGCGGAGCTCAGGAGCAGATACAGACAGATCCTGAAACGCCAGAGCGAGCACCTGAGTCTCTGAGTTTTGAAATTTGGTAACTATTCAGGACAGTACCTCGCACTTGCTGCGAGGTACGTATGAACATGAT
>JAJQIE010000273.1 GCA_021199395.1 Lachnospiraceae bacterium
TTACTTTTGGACAAAGCGGAGAAGCTCAGCTTCATGTATCATACTATGATTCCGCGGATGCGATGAATCTGACAGGCGAATCTACCTGTACAGTGACAGTAAAGTAAAGGTCATCGGATAGGGGAACGACTTTTCTTCCCCATCCGTCTGCGTAAAAACCTCCTCCTGGCAATTCCGGAGGAGGTTTTTTGCTTGACAAAAGCTGAAACAGCAGTATAATAAAAACAGCATATATCTATACGACAAACACATGTTTTTCAAATAGATGGACAGGGAGTTTTATTATGGAGCATAATACAGTGACATATCACGAACAGGTAAATGTTGACAATGTATTGAGGCTGCGTGAGGTCCTGAAAACGCTGCCCGGTTTTGCAAAGGATTATTTCCGTGCGATTGAGCCGACCACTTCGACGCGGACGAGGATTTCCTATGCGTACGATATTCGAATCTTTTTTCAGTTTCTGGTTTCTGAGAATCCATTGTTTAGGGATAAGAAAATGTCTGAGCTGACGGTTGACGTGCTGGATCAGCTGCAGGCTCTGGATATTGAGGAATATCAGGAATATCTGAAGGTTTATAAGGATGATGAGAACAAAACTGTGACAAACGGCGAACGCGGCCTCAAACGCAAAATGTCGGCGCTTAGGAGCTTTTACGCGTATTATTATAAGCATGAAATGATTCATACAAACCCAACTCTGCTCGTAGATATGCCAAAGCTGCATGACAGGGAAATTATTCGTCTGGATGCGGATGAAACGGCTGAACTGCTTGATTATATTGAGCACGGCGGAGATTCCCTGACTGGCCAGAAAAAGGTCTATTACGAGAAAACAAAGGTTCGGGATCTGGCAATTGTGACATTGCTGCTCGGCACCGGCATCCGTGTATCGGAATGTGTTGGCCTGGACGTGAATGATATTGATTTTAAAAACAATGGGATTCGGGTAGTACGGAAGGGCGGATCGGAAATGATGGTTTATTTTGGCGCAGAAGTCGAAAAGGCGCTCAGAAATTATCTGGAAACGCGCAAGGCTGTCACGCCGATCGCCGGACATGAAAATGCCCTCTTCTATTCCACCCAGCGCCGCCGGATCGGCGTACAGGCGGTTGAAAACATGGTCAAAAAATATGCCCATGAAATTACGACGACAAAAAAAATAACGCCGCACAAGCTTCGCAGCACATATGGCACCAGTCTGTATAAGGAGACAGGCGATATCTATCTGGTCGCTGATGTGCTGGGGCACAAGGACGTAAATACGACAAGGAAGCACTATGCGGCGATGGATGAAGACAGGCGCCGCAAAGCCGCCAGCGCGGTAAAGCTGCGTGAAGCGTGAGTCGCCGGGGCCTGATCAGGAAATGCAGAGCCCGGAACGATATCAGCTCTCCAGAATTATAGTGAATGGTCCTTCATTGCAAAGAGAGACATTCATATGCGCGCCAAATATGCCCTTTTCCACAACCGGAATTCTTTTCCTGCATTCTGTAATGATATAATTGTACAGATCTTCTGCTGTCGTGGGATCTCCGGCTTCTATGAAAGAGGGACGGTTTCCTTTTAAGCAGTTTGCATAAAGTGTAAACTGCGAAACCAAAAGAAGCTCGCCGTTTACATCGTTCAGGGAAAGGTTGATTTTTCCATCGGCATCAGGAAAAATGCGTAGTCCAATCATTTTTTTAATAAGCTTATCCGCTTCCGCACGGGTATCATTTTGTCCGACGCCAATCAGAACCATATATCCTTTTCGGATGGCTCCTACTGTCTCTCCGGCAACCTCAACAGAAGCGTTGCTGACTCTTTGAATCACAAATTTCATTTTCTGATCTCCTGCTCTGAATGAAATTGAAATCACTATGCTCGCTGATGCGAGCACCACTACATGTAAAAGCCAAATGTTAAACCTGCTTTGAACGAAGCACGGAAAGCAGGCGTTCAAAGTATTCCGGTAACGGAGCGTTTACCTCAAGATATTCTCCGCCTGTCGGGTGTATCAGGCCAATCGTCATAGCATGCAGGACCTGTCCTTCAAGATCGGAAAATGGGCATTTTGCGGGACCATAGACAGGATCCCCAAGAACCGGATGTCCGATGCTTTTCATATGCACGCGAATCTGATGCGTACGCCCGGTTTCAAGCTGACATTCTATATAAGTATACTGAGGAAATGTCTCCAGCACATGATAATGTGTAATGGCGTCCTTTCCGCCAGGAACATTTACAGCCATCTCCTTGCGGCGCTGCGGATGACGCCCGATTGTTGTGTGGATCGTACCGTCTTCGGTGAGTCTTCCATGGACGATTGCGCGGTATCTGCGTGTAATGGAATGTTCCCGAAGCTGCGAGGCAATACACTGATGCGCACGGTCATTTTTGCAGACGACCAGGGAACCTGTAGTGTCCCGGTCAATCCGGTGTACGATTCCGGGGCGGAGCACGCCATTGATACCGGACAGGCTGTCTTTACAATAAAACATCAGCGCGTTCACCAGTGTTCCGCTGTAATGTCCCGCGGCAGGATGAACGACCATACCTTTTGGCTTATTGATAATAATCAGATCCTCATCCTCATATAAAATATCAAGAGGAATATTCTCCGGCTTTATATCCGGCTCCTGAGGCTGCGGAAACTCGATGTGAATCTTGTCTCCTTTTGCAACAATTAAACCGGGCTTGGAATACTTTCCATTTACCGTAACCGCTTCCTTACGAATCAGATTCTGCAGAAAAGAACGCGTACAGGACGTATAATGGCTTAAAAGTAAAAGATCAAGACGTTTTCCGGATTCGGCTGCGGAAACGCAAACGTCCATTGAGAAAGCATCCATACTGTCATTTGTATTTTTTTCAATGTCCGGATTCTCTTCCGAATGATCTGAAAAAGCTTTTTCACCGGTATTTTTACCGGGAAGCCCCTGTTTTTCCCTGCACATCGAATCTCTCCCGCTGTTCGATTCCTCAAAATAGTTTACGTAAAATTTATATGTAAATCTTTTTCGCAAATAAACTGCGTAACAGACATGTATTGTCGGTTATTTATGCAGTTTTAAAAAAGCAAATTCTTCTGTGCGATATACTGTAAACAGCAGAATGACAGCCAGAAC
>JAJQIE010000278.1 GCA_021199395.1 Lachnospiraceae bacterium
AATCGCTCGAATGGCGCAGGGGCGGGATAAAAAGACACTCGCTGGAATGGCGCAGGGCGGGATAAACAGAAAATCGCTGAAAAACTGGCGCGACCGCGATTGCTTCTTTTGGAAGGGAAAGGGGGAACAGGTATGGAGCTTACATTAGGCATGTATCAGAGCTTTGGAAATGACTATCTTGTCTATGATACAGAGAAAAATAATTATGAATTAAAGCCGGAGGATATTCGCAACATCTGCAACCGCAGATTTGGCGCGGGCTCAGATGGGATTCTGGTCGGCCCGGTTCAGATTTTCGGGAAAATGGGAGTGAAGATTTACAATCCGGATGGCAGCGAGGCCGCGATCAGCGGAAATGGACTCTGTATTTTTGCGAAATACTTAAAAGACGCTGGATATGCGATGAAAAAGGAGTTTACCATTCAGACGCAGAGTCGACCGGTGACTGTCCGTTATCACAATGAGGAAGCGCGCGAGCTGACCATTTCCATGGGAAAGCTATATTGTGGGCAGACCAGGCCGGAGAGCGGCGAGCGCAGCGAAAATGTTCCGGTCGCCTATGAAGGCAAAAATTACCAGGGGACCTGTGTGTGGATGGGCAATCTGCACTGTATTATTCCGATGGAAGAGATTTCGAAAAAAGCTGTCTGCGAGATCGGCGCGAGGCTCGAACGATCAGAACGTTTTCCGGACGGCATTAATACGCAGATCATTCGTATTGCGGATAAAAACAATATATATACGGAGGTTTATGAGCGCGGCGCAGGGTACACTCTCGCTTCCGGGAGCAGCTGCTGTGCGGCGGCGGGGGTCGCGTACCAGCTGGGTCTGACAGATCCCTGCGTATATGTGCATATGCCAGGCGGAAAGCTTGCCGTCCGGATTGAGGAAGACATGACCGCGCATATGACCGGCAGCGCGGACTGCATCGGTCGGATTACGCTATCCGATGAGTTCCTGCGAAAATACCAGATAATGACAGAGTGAGACGGACGGATATTATATCGCATCCGCTGACATAGTTTGGGTATGACCTGAAACCTGACGAAAGCAGACAGATGATATATGCATCCGCTGACGAGAACCGACAGGCATTATACCGTACCCGCTAAGGAAAGCTGGTACGTCGTCACTTTGAGGGACGCCGGGCTATATGCTCAGCGTCTCTTTCATTTCTGCATGGATCAGCGAATTTGTGGCGAGGATATCCTGCGGATGCTCCGGTGAGACCGGATTTCCTTCATAATCGGTGACTTTCCCGCCGGCTTCCTCAAGGATCAGCATACCGGCGGAAAAGTCCCAGGGCTTCAGAAATTGCTCGAAATAAGCGTCCAGACGCCCGCAGGCAACATAAGCGAGGTCAAGCGCTGCGGAACCGGTGCGGCGGATATCTGCCGCCCGCAGGAAAACATTTCTGATCTGACGGAAAACAGAATCCGCATACTCACGGGAATAGGGCGTTGTCCCGACAGAGATCAGGCAGTCTGAAAACGTGGAGCAGCTGTGTACATGGATCGGTTTGCCATTGAGAAAGGCGCCGCCGCCTTTTGTGGCGAAGAACAGCTCGTCATGCCAGGGATTATAGATGATGCCTGCCACGACCTGGTGCTGATCTGAGAGCGCCAGTGAAATGCAGTTTTCCGGAAAATGATGGATTAAATTCGTAGTGCCGTCCACCGGGTCAAGGATCCAGACCGGGCGTCCAAAATCAATATCACGGTTATCCTTTTCCTCCCCCATAAACTGAATCTCCGGGTACAGGGCGGAGAGCCTTCCGCAGATGGTTTTCTGAACTGCCATATCCACCTCTGTCACAAAATCCGCGCGTCCCTTTACGGTGATGGTTCCCGCGGCTTCATTGTCGCGAAAGAGCCCGGCGGCTTCCCGGATAATAGAAATTATTTTTTCAAAATCAACAATTTGCAAAACTGACATAAATCTCCTGCCTCCCATGTTTGATTGTATGTTATTGCTCACAGCCTTGCTGTGGATGCATCGCCTGTTTTCACTGCGGTTATCATACCATGTTTTTGCGGTTGGGGATAGATCCGAAAAGAAAAAAAGGAAATACGGATCAGGGGCAGGCCGTTTTCTGATTCTGCGCTTGTACATTGTCCTGCTATTTGTTACAATGCAGGTAACAGCTCAGGTAACGATACTGGTAACAGTTTGGAGACAGGAGGAAAGCATATCATGGAACAAAACGACATTTATCGCTTATTGCAGCAGGTTTACGACGGCACCCGGACGCCGGAGGAGGCGATGACGGATATCTGTATGCAGCCGGATATGCTGGTGGGGAATTACGCGGATATTGATCTTCACAGAAGTATTCGCCAGGGCATGCCGGAAGTGATTTACGGAGAAGGCAAGAGCGCGGAGCAGATCGCGGGAATCATTCAGGCGATGGCGAAACGGGGCGTGAAAAACATCATGGTGACGCGGCTGTCTCAGGAGAAAAAGGAGCGGACGGTAAATGTACTGCGGGGTTCAGATGCATTTCTGACGGAGGCTGAATTGCAGGCGGCATTTATCTACGATGAGACATCGCGCATCGGAATTGTCAATCCGGAAGAGACGGAGAAGGCTGGAAAGATTGCCGTGGTGGCAGCAGGGACAAGCGATCTGCCGGTCGCGGAGGAAGCCGCCATCACCGCAGAGCTGTACGGCAGCCGCGTAGAGCGGGTATATGACGTCGGCGTAGCAGGGCTGCACCGGCTGCTGCATCGGCTTCCCGTACTGGAGGACGCGAAGGCGATTATCGCGGTCGCGGGTATGGAGGGAGCGCTGGTGAGCGTGATCGGCGGCCTGGTGGCCTGCCCGGTCATCGGCGTGCCGACCAGTGTGGGCTACGGCGCGAATTTCGGCGGAGCGGCGGCGCTTCTGTCCATGCTCAATTCCTGCGCGAGCGGAGTCAGCGTTGTGAATATAGACAATGGCTTTGGCGCCGGCGTGCTCGCGGCGCGGATCAACCGTCAGTCGTGCGGGGAGTGAGCGCTGACCTGGATAATGCCGGATTTATTTTCGCGGCTATTTTCTGGCGTCAAATTGCAGTAAAGTCAGGTATAACATCAAAATCAGGGCAAAGTGATACCG
>JAJQIE010000091.1 GCA_021199395.1 Lachnospiraceae bacterium
TCGGTAGAGCGCGTCATTGGTAATGACGAGGTCGGCGGTCCGAATCCGCCCAGCAGCTCCATGAAGATCCCTTAAACCGCAATGGTTTGAGGGGTCTTCCTTTTTCTGGGAATCAGATCTATAGAAAAAAGTCGCAACATTGGTTTTGCAAAATCCGGCCTGAGGAGGTGTCCTTGGGTCGGATTTTTATATTTCTCCCGACGATTTCAGAGCATCCCGCACGATCTGTCCGGCGCGGCGGATGCTTTCTTCGTTGGCGTGCGCATACATTCGCAGGGTAACAGCGGTGTCGCTGTGTCCCAGACGCGAGCTGACGGAAACTATGTCCGCTCCATGGAGGATAGCGATGCTGGCACTTGTATGCCGAAGCTTGTGAGGATGGAAGTTGTCGATAGCAAATACCCAGGAGCGGTGTTGTTTGTTGACAATGACTTTGTCTTATTCAGGAATAAGAGGTGCCATCGTTAACGGCGCACTAAGAGTTCTCTGGATGAATGAGAATCGTAACCCGCAAAATGTTTTGCATTGCAGGATGCTATGCAAGGCGCATGGGAGAGATTTAAAGCAACAAAGCATGCTTTAGGGGAACAGTGGTTCGTTTTACATGAAAAATACAGCTTGCAGCAAAGCGAACCACTGCCTTATGACAAGGAAAAAGAACTGACGTCAAAGCTTTTGAAACGATTCTCGGACATTACATAAGGAACATAAACATTAGCGCAAGAACGACTGCCATATAAGTGTAGGCAGTCGTTCTTATACTTGGTGGCTACGCTGTATTTTTTTCAGTCAAGTTCGAAGAGTGGTGTAAAATGCCCTCAGCCTAATACTTTTGGGGGATCTTATTCTCTCGGATGTCTAATTGAGTTGCTAACATCATTTTTTCTAGAGCTTTTCAATTGACTTGAAATTGACTTGCGCTGGAAAATAGTGTATAATATAAAAAATTAATCAAAATTATGCTAGAAGAGGAGAAAAAATGGATTACGGAGTGTTGAGTGTACTGCCGTCACTGGTCGCGATTGTGCTGGCACTGACGACAAAAAATGTATTTATTGCCCTTTTTGTTTCCCTGCTTTTGGGAAATGCTATCTTAAATCCCAGCCTGGCAAACATCGTTGTGGGAACGAAGGATATGCTGATTGGTGTATTTGAGAGCAATTCCAGTACATCGATTATTTTCATACTTCTAATGCTGGGCGGTCTGTTTTATCTCATTGAAAAAGCCGGGGGATTGAAAGGATTCACGGCGTTTATGGTCAGTAAACGGAGCCTTGTAAAATCCCGCGTGGGCGCGGAACTCTTTACTTGGTTGATCGGAGTGCTGATGTTTCTCGATGGAACCATGAGCGTGATGATTACTGGTTCGATCGCACGCCCCTTGATGAAGACGTACCGCGTTTCTCCTGAAAAGAGTGCCTGGATTGTTCATTCCACGGCGACACCGATGTCAATTTTGATCCCGATTGCGGCTTACGGTCCTTATATCGCGAGTTTTATTGAGGCACAGGGGATTGATAATCCGACCGGTATGATGGTTCGCAGTATCGGATTCAATTTTTACTGCATCCTGGCAGTGATTGGCGTCGCGGTGTTTACCCTGTTACGGATTGAGTTTGGTCCCATGAAGGCGGCGGAAGAGGCTTATCAAAGGGGCGGGGAAATCGGTTCATCGGCGGTTGTTGAAGACGTGGAGGAATCCGGGGAGAATAAGGCCCGTTATCTTGTGATTCCGCTGGCTATAATGATTGGATTTACTCTGATTTACTTTTTTGTTGCGGGTGACAGTGAAACCGGTTTGATTTTGGGTATCTTTTTGGGAAGCCTGTATTTGATGCTGGATTTGAGCTTCCAGAAACGAATAAAATTCGGCGAGTGTCTGAATACTTTCTTTGAAGGTTGCGGTAGCATGATGGGGATTGTTGTGATCATGATTTTTGCCTATGCGCTTAGCGATCTGCTGGGTCAACTGGGAACAGCTGAATTTCTGTCAGGGGTTCTGGTGCAGATTATCTCACCGACGATTTTTACCGCCCTGGCATTCTTGGTGACCTGCCTGCTTTCTTTCTCCACCGGAACCAGTGCGGGCAGTATTGCAATCATGATGCCGATTCTGTTGCCGATGGCGCTGTCGCTAGATGTATCGATTCCGTTAATTACAGGTGCGATTGCCGGTGGAGCTGTGTTTGGCGATCATACGTCGCCAATCTCTGATACCACAGTAATGACGTGTTCCTCCTGTGAGTGCGATGTGGTCTCTCACGTAAAGACTCAGCTACCGTATTCTTTGGTGTTTGCTGGCATCGCGGTGATACTTTATATTATTCTTGGCTTTGTAATGTAACAGCAATTTGATATCTGTCCTGATGAAGAAAAGTATCCATGCGCTATTCTTTTGATGAAGTGATTGATCGCCGGGGGCACAACAGTGCCAAATGGGGAAATGCGTATATCGGAACGGGAGAAAAACAGCTTCTCCCGTTCTGGGTGGCGGATACAGATTTCCGCGCACCAGTGGAGGTCAATGAGGCATTAAGAGCCTGCGTTGACCACGGAATTTATGGGTACGACCGACCGTCGTCTTCCTGCCGTATGGCAGCGGCTTCTTGGCAGGAACGCCGCAACGGATTTTCCGTGGATCCGGAGTGGATTACCTTTCTGCCTGGGATTGACTGCGCTCTGGCAACCGCAGTACAGGCGTTTACGGAACCGGGGGATCGGATACTGATTAATACGCCAATCTATGACCCGTTTTTTGAAATGCCGGAGCGCAATGGGAGACAGACGGTGGACAGCCCGATGGTATTTCGGAACGGGAGATATGAGTTTGACCTGGAGGATTTCGCCAGAAAGGCGCAGACATGCAGACTCTGGCTTTTCTGTAACCCGCAGAACCCGGAGGGGCGTTGCTTTACCGAGAGTGAACTGAGGGCGGTCGCAGATATCTGTCTGCGATATGGCATTCCGATTGTTTCTGATGAAATACATGGAGATATTGTCTATGACGGAAGGAAGCATATCCCGATTGCGACGCTTTCCGAGGCTATCCGAAACAGAACAATCACCTGTAC
>JAJQIE010000117.1 GCA_021199395.1 Lachnospiraceae bacterium
CGGCAAAATTAATCCGGCACATTCCAAACCCCGCATCCTCTATCGCCACATCCCGGTAATGCCGGACATGGCCCCCCGGAAACCAGGTTTTATAATACAGGTCACAGGGCGGATTATAGTTTTCCAGGAAATTTGTCATGATCTGCGCCGTACATCCCGGCACAAATGTAGTGGCAATTGCAAACCCCACGCCATTCGGCATGATACAATAGCCTGACTTTAATTTACTGCAGCCTTCCACATCCATGCTTTGGACATATTCTTCCGGTAAAAATGCTTTTTTCGGATCACACTCAGCATTGTATTCCGTCGCCCTGATGTTCTCCTCATCCGGCATAGCCGGACCCATTCTGTAATACCTGGCGTATGGAGAAGCTTCCTCTTCTTCTGTCAGCGCACAGCTCAGTCTGTAAACCTTCCCTTCCGCTTCCTCTGATAAAAATCTGCCGCAATCCTTCACGAATGGGAACGGTCTGTTTTCATCAAAGGTTACGCCATATTCTCTGACTGTCTTCATAATCATTCCCCTCCCATTATTCGAATTACAGTATTCACCACATCTTCCGTTGTCCTTGGATGGTTGACAGCGACATTCGGCCCCGCCAGTCTTACTACCGGTGATTTCAGGTAATCAAACGCGTATTCCGCTATCTCTGCGGCTATTTCAGCGCCATATCCGCCATTTCGCCTTGCCTCATACAGAACAATCGCCCGCCCCGTTTTCCTTACGCTAGCTAACACAGCCTCCCGGTCATATGGCACGAGCGTCCTGAGATCCAGTACCTCAATATCATATCTGTTTTTAAGCCGCTCGGCAGCCTCAAGAGCTCTGTTCACGACAAAGCCATACCCTACAATCGTAAGGTCTGTCCCTTCCCGCTTCACATCTGCCCTGCCTAGAGGAAGAAGGTATTCCTCCTCCGGGATATCCTGCTCCATCTGATACATCCCGTGGTGTTCCATAAAAAGTACGGGATAATCATCGCGTATGGCGGATTTGAGCAGCCCCTTCGCATCATATGGGCAGGATGGCATTACCACTTTAAGCCCAGGAGTATTGCAGAACCAGGCTTCACAATTTTCATTCTGGATTGCCTGGTTTGGAAGTGTCCCTCCACATGGTGTGCGGACTACCATCGGTACCTTTATTCCATTGGAATTTGTCGCCATTTTTGCCCCGCCATATACAAGATGCTCCGCGCACGTGGCAAGAAATTCCGAATGCATGATTTCCGCTACAGGCCGCAGGCCAAATACGGCCGCCCCAATACTGGAGCCAAGAATCTCCCCTTCTGAAATAGGGGTTTCCATAATCCGTTCCGGCCCGAATTCCTTCAACAGTCCTGTGGACGTCCCACAAAGGCCGTTGCCGCGATGATAGACGCCAATATCCTCTCCTACGCAATACACAGTGGGATCCTTCCTGAGTTCTTCCCGCAGAGCCTGATTTACAGCCTGTTTTCCTTTTACTAAACTCATTCTCAACCCTCCTGTCCCAGTCCCCACATATCGTTTACTACAGCCTGCTGTACCTGATAAAACTGTTTTACAGTGATTTCCGACCTCTGAAGCGCCCATTCATACGCCTCATCAATTTCCTGCCGTGCCGCTTCCTTTACTATATTTATATCCTCAGGTTTCACACCCATCGCTTTCAGTTGATTTTCGGCATTTATTACCGGATCTTTTTTCTTCCATTCTTCGAGCACCGCCGGATCGCGATAATCATCTTCATCATGGGCGGAGTGTCCGGATATACGATACGTTTTAGCGTATACAAGAGAAGGCCTGCCTTTTCTGGAATAGGAAGCAGCGTCTCCAATGCATTGATACACATCCGAAACATCATTGCCATCACATTCATACGTTCGAATTCCAAACGGTTTTACCATATCGGCAATACTGCTCACACATATATCATCCTCTACAGGAGTAGACATCGCCCAGCCATTTCCTCTTACCAGGATCATCAGAGGAAGCTGAAATCTCGATGCCCAGTTAAACATCTCATGAAAATTTCCTTTGCTTGTAGCGCCATCTCCGCTCATAAAGACGACCACATTTCCGGTTCCCAGCTTTTTTTGCGCAAGAGCAGCCCCCGTAGCAATATCCGCGTCCGCTCCGATCAGCGAGCTGCTGGTGCCAATCACTCCATGCTCTACATCTGTCCAGGCAGAGGGCAAAGTAGTGTTTATATATTCTTTTTCTCCCAGTCTGCCAAGCCAGCAGCACATCTGCTCCTTTATGCTGATTCCGCCCTTATAGCGCAATGTTGCGCCTTCCCCTCTGAAATAGCAGGTGATAATATCACTTTTTTCAAGAGCAGCACAGGCACCGACTGTAATGGCTTCCTCGCCAATCTCCGTATAAATTCCAATGCCATAATCCAGAATTTTCTCCTGAAAATATCTCTGCTGTACCAGATTTTTATAACTCTCCATCAATAAATTTCTGTCCATGGCCACCTCTTTCAGCTTTCTTTTCTTCTGCGCAGCGTATCAATGACCACGGCGCTGACCGTAATAACGCCAGTGATAATATTCAGGACAAACTGGTTTATTCTCAGCAGGTTGCCTCCGTTATCAATCGTAGTCATCAAAACAGCTCCAAACAGAGTCCCAATAACGGTACCCTCGCCGCCCATAAAACTCGTTCCGCCTATTACAGCCGCCGTGATCGCGTTCAGCTCATATCCGGAACCGGTAGTCGGCAGTCCCTGCGACAGCCTGGAGGCATACAGAATACCCGCAAACCCGGCCATTGTACTGGCCAGTACATATACAGACTTTACGTGGAAGGAAACATTGATTCCCGAAAGCCTGGCCACCTCAATATTGCTGCCGACCGCATATAAGTTACGTCCATATATCGTTTTATGCAGTACAAACTGCCCGATCGCGACCGCGATAAACATCGTCCATACCAAATACGGAATTCCAAGAAAAGAACCGCTCGCGAACGCAGTAAACGATTTCGGAAGGCCTGAAATGATAAGTCCTCCCGTAATCAGCTGCGCAACGCCCCTGACCGCGGTCATCGTTCCCAGTGTAGCTATAAACGCGGGAACCTTCGTCGTATATATGATGTTCCCATTGATCACTCCTACCAGCATAGAGGCAAGAAGCGCCAGAATAATACTCACTGGTACGGGAACGCCAATGCTCATCGTATAGGTGGAAACCATGGCTCCCAGCCCCATCACGGAGCCTACGGACAGATCCGACTGGCCAGTAACCAAAAGAAATGTAACCCCCACCGACGCAATCCCCAGTATAGATGCCTGGCGCAGCAGATTTGTTATATTTCTCACTGTAAAAAATGTCGGATTCAATATGGCGAGGATAATCCACAATGCCAAAAGTACAAGTGGTATGGTAAGCTCCTGCCTGATCTTAAATTTTTTTGTTTTTTCCTTCTCCACTTTACAACACTCCTTTAGAATTCTTTGGCTTCAGGATTACGACTCAAATGCCTTACTGAGAATTGCCTCCTGAGTCGCTTCCCTGGAGAGAAATTCCCCTGTAATTCTGCCATTGCTCATAACGATTATCCTGTCGCATACGCCGATAAGCTCCGGGAGATAAGACGAAACCATAATCACGCCGCCTCCGTCTGCGGCAAAGGATCGGATCATCTCGTAGATTTCTACCTTCGCTCCCACGTCCACTCCTACTGTTGGTTCGTCAAAAATCATGACCTTAGGCGTAATATTGAACCATTTGGCTACGGCTACCTTCTGCTGGTTTCCCCCGCTTAAATTCCTGACCTTCTGATCAAGGCTCGGTGTTTTGATCTGAAGCTTTTCCCTGTATGCTTCAGCGATCTCTTTCTCTTTTCTTTCCGAAGCGAGAAAATATTTTGTAACGGCCTGATAATTGGCCATATTAATGTTTGAATACACAGCCATACGCTGTGCCACGCCCTCATTGTGCCTGTCCTCCGGGACAAGCGCAATTCCGGCCTTCATCGCTGAGCGGATCCCCTTATCTGTCAGTGGCTTCCCGTCTACATGGATCTCGCCGCTGTCATATGGGTCTGCCCCGAAAATAGCCCTCATGGTTTCTGTCCGCCCCGCTCCCACAAGTCCGAACATTCCAACGATCTCGCCCCTGCTAACGGAAAAGCTGATGTCATGAAAAGCCTTTGCGCGAGTCAGCCCCTTTACCTCCAGAATCGGTGTCCCCGGTTGAATTCTATCCTCACTGCTGCCCTTCTCATCGCCATACAGGTTCTCTATCTTTCTTCCGGACATCATGCTGATCAGTTTATCGTTATCCACTTCCTCCACCGGATACGAGCCCACGTGTTTTCCGTCCCGCATAACCGTCACCCAATCGCATATTTCATAAATCTCTTCCAGACGGTGGGACACATATATAATAGAGACATCCTCGTTTTTAAGTCTCCTCATCGCGTTAAAAAGTATCTCTGTCTCCTCATCCGTCAGCATGGCTGTCGGCTCGTCCAGCACCAGAACCTGTGAGTTTAAAGCCAGCGCCTTGGCAATGGCGACCATCTGTTTCTTCGCCACGGACAGGGTTGAAACTCTTTTCTTCAAATCCAGAGACAGACCGTATTTCTCAAGAATATCCGACGCGGTTTCATACATTTTTTTCCTGTCCAGAAAGCCATGGCTGTTCGGCTGCCAGCCCAGGCAGATATTTTCCGCCACACTCAGGGATTCCACCAGCTGGAGATCCTGATATACCGCGCTGAGCCCTGAATTTCTGGCCTTCAGAGGACTGTTATCCGTTATGTCTTCGCCGTTCAGAGTTATCTTGCCGCCATCCGCCCGGTAAACGCCAAGCAGGATCTTTAACAAAACCGATTTGCCCGCGCCATTCTCCCCCAGAAGTCCATGGATCTGATGAGGCATAACCGTAAAATCAACCCCCTGAAGAGCATGGACGCCTGGAAAACTTTTCTCAATTCCGACCATCGTAACTCTCGACTGATTATCCATTCCTATTCCTCCAAAGGTGTATCATCTCCGGGAATCTCTGAATCATCAAACGCCGATTTCTATGAAATTCCCGGATCTATACCGTTAAAGACTTTTTGATTATACTGAAACTCAATCCAACGGGAACAGAAGCTTCTGGTTTTCCTCTTCGTCCATGTTCTCCTGCGTAATTAAAGCAGTCGCCGACGCAACATCCTTATCTACCGATTCACCTGTAAGCATCTTGTAGCTGTTTATCGCTCCAAGATATCCCATATTATAAGGATCCTGGACAACCAGAGCGTAAATAATGCCATTTTCCAGAGCTTCAATCTCCGCGTCGCTCGCGTCAATCGCCGTCACCACGAACTCACCCTGAATACCGCTTTCCTCGATTGCACTGACAACGCCTCCCGCGGTGCCGTCTGCGCTTGCGAATATTCCAAGCAGGGTATCCTGATTTGCAAGATACATATCCTGCGTTCCTGACAGCGCGTTCGCCATATCGCCGTCACAGTATACCACCGGAAGTATTTCAATATCCGGAGCAAGCTCAGCGATCCGATCCATGAATCCATTGTCTCTGTCCGCTACGGACTGAACGCCGCTGATCGGGCTGATAACGCCAACGGTACCTACAAGCTCCGTTCCATCCGCCTCCAGCTTTTCAATCATGGCCTCAGCCGCGGACTGCCCCGCCGCATAGTTATCCGTAGCTATGTAGCTGTCATAGTTATCCGAGTCGATCGCTGAATCAATGATGGTAACCTTAATCCCGCTCTCCATCGCCTCATCAACCACGCTGACAATTCCGCTGGTGGAAGCCGGTCCGATAACCAGCGCATCCGGGGATGTGGTAAGTATATTCTCGATCAGGCTCAGCTGCCCTTCAAAATCAGAAGAAGAGGACGCGCCCTGTACGTCTACCGTGGCTTTGCCTTCCAGCTCTTCTCCGGCCGCCTGGGCGCCCAGAGATACCGTTTGCCAGAATTCTCCATCCTGTCCCTGGATTACAACGACAATATCATAAATCTCCGCTTCCGATTCATCTTCGCTCGCATAGCTTCCAAAGCCAGCCAGTATGGTACCTGTCATGATCATTCCGATCAGTGCCGCTAATTTCCATTTCTTCATTTTCTTTTCCTCCAAATTGTAAATATATAGTTTTCCTGATATTCTGCTTTGTCTCTCACCCTGTCTGAAAGTATACCTCAGTCCGGGCTACCGCCCTGCTTGCTCATACTTCCAGGCTCATTGATTCATCCATCGGAACCAGCCCCTCTCTGTTTATGTATATTTTCCAGTCCGGTTTGTTCTTCTGTTCAATCATTAAATTTCAGCCACCTTCGACACCGCATGCACGATATCCTCCACCGTTCTGGGATAATTCACCGTCAAATCCGGCCCGGCCTCACGTACAACCGGGGCTTTCAATGCACTGAACGCATCCTCGGCTATCTGTGCGGCAATTTCAGCACCGTAGCCACCGGTTCTTCTTCCCTCGTATACGACAATCGCCCGCCCGGTCTTTCTGACACTCGCCATCACAGCTTCTCTGTCGTATGGACGGATGGTCCTCAGATCAATGACCTCCACAGATACCTTTCCCTCTAACTCCTTCGCCGCCTCAAGTACCGTATTTACCACGTAGCCGTATGCGATTATTGTAACGTCCGTTCCCTCTTTTTTTATCTCTGCCTTTCCGAGCGGCAGTACGTAATCCTCTTCCGGAACCTCCTGTTCCATGGCATACATGCCATGATGTTCAAAGAAAAGAACCGGATAATCATCCCTTACAGACGCTTTCAGAAGCCCCTTCGCATCATATGGACAGGAAGGCATTACAATCTTTAACCCCGGTGTATTTCCAAACCATGCTTCACAGTTTTCATTCTGAACCGGAACATTCTGATCCACGCCTCCGCAGGGGGTGCGTATTACCATTGGCACCTTTATCCCATTCGAATTAATTGAAAATTTAGAGCCGCCGTACAGCAGGTGCTCCGCGCAGGTCGCCAGAAATTCCGAATGCATGATCTCAGCGATCGGACGCATTCCAAATGCAGCCGCCCCGATGCTTGAACCCGCTATCGCTCCCTCCGAAATAGGTGTTTCTACAATCCTTTCCGGGCCAAACTCCTGTAAAAGCCCTGTAGAAGTCCCGCAAAGACCATTTCCCTGGTGATACACTCCAATGTCCTCTCCGATACAATAGACGCTCTTATCTCTTCGCAGTTCTTCTTTCATAGCAAGGTTTACTGCCTGCTTACCTTTCATTACACTCATATCCTTTTGCCCTCCTCCTTACAGCACAGATCCTACAGTCCTGACAACCTCTAACTGGCTCTGGTAATAATCCTTCAGCTGAATTTCCGGCAGACTCAGCGCGCGGTCATATGCCTGATCAATGCTTTCCTCAACCTGAAGTCCTGCCTCATCGATTTCCTTCTTAGTGCATCCCATATCCATCAGCGCTTTTTCAGCAAGGATAAGCGGATCCTTCCTGCTCCATTCCTCCAGTACAGCCGGATCCCTGTAGTCATCCTCATCATGGGCGGAATGAGCTGACATACGGTAGCTTCTGGCGTAGATAAGCGAAGGACCTGTGCTTCTCGAATATTCAGCGGCAGCGGCTACCGTATCGTAGACGGAAACCACGTCATTTCCATCACATTCCCAGGCTTTAATACCATAAGGCTCCACCATATCCGCGAACCCTGTTACATGAAGATTTTCTTTCGATGAGGTAGACATCGCCCATTGATTCCCGCGGATCATAATGATCAATGGAAGAGAAAACTTACCTGCCCAGTTAAACATCTCATGGAAATTACCCTTGCTGGCCGCGCCGTCCCCGCTCATGAACATTACGACATTTCCGGTTTTCTGCATCTTCTGCGCCAAAGCCACTCCAACGCAGATATCCGCGTCAGCGCCGATCAGAGAGCTGCTTGTGCCGACAACGCCATGCTCTACATCTGTCCAGGATACAGGCGGGAGTGCATTGATATATTCATGCTCGTCCAGCCTTCCGAGCCAGCAGCTCATCTGTTCTTCCAAGCTGATGCCGCCTTTCAGCCGAATCACACTTCCTTCTCCTCTGAAATAGCAGGTGACAATGTCCGTTTCTTTCAGAGCCTTGCATGCCCCTACTGTGATCGCTTCCTCTCCCCTGTCGGTATAAATACCCATACCATGGTCCAGTAATTTTTTCTGAAACAACCTTGTTTTCAGCATTTCCTGATAGCATGACAATAACTTCGCTGATTCCATATTCATCCTTCTCCTCTCAGTAAAAATTTATTTTTTATCTGGTTGTAAAAGGGCTCTGTCGCCCGGTACAAACCGATAAAATAATCCAGCATCTCCTGATACAGCCTGTGATTTTCCATGTCTGGCTGAATTACACTGCACTCCCCTAGCTTATCCGTAAAATCACGGTATTCTTTCACAAAGCCAAGTCCGTAGGATGCCAGCATAGCCGCGCCCAGGCTGGTTTCCATACCTGCCTCCGGATAACGCCTGACCTCCATTCCCAATACGTCACTGATGATTCCACACCATAATTCGCTCTGTGTACCTCTTCCATTGACCAGGACGAGCTTCGTCTTTTCGTATTTCTGAAGCTCTCTGTGGACGTATCCCAAATGCATGGCCACACCTTCCATCACAGACCTCATCATGTCCGCCCGCGTATTAACGCTGGAAAGATTAAGAAAAGAGCCCTTTGCGTTTACATTCCAGAATGGCGTCCGTTCCCCCTGAAGATAAGGAAGAAACATCACACCATTTGAACCGGGAGGCGCTTCGGAAGCAAGCTTATATATCCCGCTGTAGTCCTCTATATCCGGAGCGATCGTTTTCTTCGCCCATTCCAGCGACGCGCCCGCCGACTGTATGGCTCCTCCAACTACATACAGCCCGTCTGAAACATGCTTTCCAATCGGGTAGCCATATTCCAGTTCGCAGGTAAGCTCTCCAATCACCATTGACGCCCCGCCTGAGCTTCCTATGGAGATCATTTCGGTTCCTTTATCAAACAGCCCCAATCCCAAAGAAGACGCCGTTCCGTCTCCGGCTCCAGCCACTACAGGAATTCCTTCCAAAAGCCCTGTCTGCTCAGCGGCATTTTTTGTCAGATAGCCTGCCACATCCGCAGACCCGATCACTTCCGGCAAAATATTTTTCCTGATCCCTGCCGTTTCAAGGATTTTTTCAGACCATCTTCCATTGCGAACATCATAGCACTGATACATACACGCGTCCGAAGGATCTGTGACAAAACGTCCTGTCATCCGGTAGCTTATATAGTCCTTTGGCTGAATACAATGCTCTGTCTTTTCATATATATCCGGTCGATGCTTCTTCACCCACATCATTTTGGAGACGGAAAAATTCGGGCTGAGAGGTATGCCGGAAATATTTTTAATTTCATGCATGCCCATCCGTTCTTTCAGCTCATCGCACTCCTCCCCGGCACGCCCGTCCTGCCATATGATACTCTTCATCAGCGGTTTGCCATCCCGATCCAGGCATAAGCACCCATTCATGGTCCCTGTACAGGCGATTCCCGCAATTAAGGATTTATCAATCCCCTCTGTCAGCTCCCTGGTAGACACGCATACAGCCTTCCACCAGTCCTCTGAATCCTGCTCCGCCCAGCCAAATTCCGGACGGTCCGTATCATAAGGCGCCACCACGGCTTTTACAAATTCGCCGTCTACAGTAAAAAGGGCAGCTTTATCTCCCGATGTTCCTATATCATGTGAAAGAATATACTGTTTCATGCTTATCCCTCCCTGAATCTGTCCTACAGATCTGCTATTATCTGTCCTGTTCCCGATATCATATGCCTATCGACGCCACACTTTGGTGAAAATTACCAAACAAAAATAATCTTTGAAATTTTTTTCCTTTTTTGGTAGTATAACAATGATTCTGTTCTTTGTCAATAATTATTTTCTCAATTTAATAATTTATTGAAAATTATTTTCAAAACAAAATAATACAAAGTGTGGCAAATATAATAAATCTTTGCGTTGAAACTTCGAATTCAATCATATACAATATTCTGAAATAAATTACCTGGGAGAGAGACTGAATTATGGACGATGTTATTTCTTTAATCAGAATGCAGCAAAACAACTTTACGGATACTCAGAATAAAATTGCAAGCTACATACTGGACAATCCGGAGAAAGTGATTTCAACATCAATATCCGAGCTTGCATCCGCCTGCAACAGCGGCGTTTCCAGCATATCACGATTTTGCAGAAGCATCGGCTTTATCGGATATCAGGATTTCCGCGTTGCTATGGCGCAAAGTCTTGTAGATAAGGAAAAAAATGAGAATAATAAAGATGCGGACTCCACCTCTTTTTTTCAGGATAACGCAAAGCATATTTTTGAAGGCAATATGAATGCTCTAAAAGAAACCTATGCGCTCATAAAAGAAGATGATTATAAACTCGCTGCAAGCTATATGCTGGAGGCGGAAAAAATCTGCTTTTTTGGGATCGGCGCTTCCTATAATGTAGCACAGGAAGGTTATTTTAAGCTGATGCGGCTGACAAATAAAATTGCATTGAATATGGATGTTCACGCTCAGTATGCATTTGCGGTCCATATGTCAGAAAAGGACGTTGCGATTATCGTATCCGGTTCTGGTTCTACCAAAACGATCGTCGAGATTGCAAAGCTGGTGAAAAAGACCGGATGTAAGATTATACTTATCTCTCAGTTTATAAAATCCCCCATCACAAAGTATGTAGATGTTACATTACTGTGGGCGGACAATCGCAGACTGGAGCATGAAGGCAAGAATTTTTCCATCGAAATCGGCCCTTACTATGTCATGGATATGCTGCTGACACAGTATTTTCTGGACAGCGATGGGGAAGGAGAAAACAGCCTCAAGAAAGTAGATCGTGTGCTGACCATGCATCTCTATTAGGCACTGAACCATATCCCGCGCAAAGTCAAATATCCGTGCAGGCTAGTGTGCCGACTTGTCAGCGAATGCCTTATGGCTCCGACCACCTGCCTCATTGCTTCGCGGGAATAACCGGACAGAGGAATATTTTCCTGCAAAATCTGAAACAATAAAACCGGGAGTTCTCGATTTAAAGCGCTTCCGTAAGGACATGGCATGTTTTACATTCGAAATCAGAAAAGGCAGGAAAACTATGAAAACATTTGAGTATACCATTACAGACGATCTGGGAATCCATGCGCGCCCCGCGGGCGAGCTTGCAAAAGCGGCGAAACAATATGATTCAGGCATCACAGTCTCCGCAAATGGAAAAACCGCCGATGCCACGCGGCTGATGATGCTCATGGCGCTTGGCGTAAAAAAAGGCATGACAGTAAGAATCAGCGCCGACGGGCCAGATGAAGACGCCGCGGCAGCGGCAATGCAGACATTCTTCTCTGAGCATCTGTAAGTTACAGGAAACGACATTAGTCGTTCACTGTAAAAACGGATCCGGCACATTTCAACGCATAATGCTCAGAATTTGCTTTGAACACGGAAAGGGGTATTCCTTTATGGAACAATATCAGGGGAAAACAGTTTGTAATAAAATTGCGATTGGAAAGATCTTTCTTTACCATAAAAAAGAGACACAGGTAAAAAGAACGCATATTGACGACACGGAAGCTGAAATACGCCGGTTTGACGCGGCAAAGGATTACGCTCTCTCCCTGCTGGATCAGATCTACAAAAAAGCGCTGGTCGAGGTGGGAGCGGACAACGCGGCGATTTTTGAAGTGCACAAGATGATGATGGAAGACACGGATTATCTGGACTCAGTTTACAATATCATCCGCGGACAGAAGCTGAATGCAGAGTATGCGGTGGCAGCGACCGGAGATAACTTTTCCCGAATGTTTGCGCAGATGGACGACGCCTATATGCAGGCGCGGGCTGCGGACGTGAAGGATGTCTCCGAACGGCTTATCGCGGCCCTGCACCGCCAAAAGAAAGAGAGCAGGGATATGCCTGCCGGAAAAGAAGCGAGGGCTTCCGATTCTGCTTTGCCAAAGCGTGATGCTTCGCCATCCGCATACCGGGCGGACGATCGTTCCGCCGTCCCGGAGCCGGTAATCCTGATGGCAGACGACCTCGCGCCAAGTGAAACGGTACAGATGGACAAGTCCAGGATCCTGGCATTTGTCACCCGGCACGGCTCTTCAAATTCCCACACGGCTATCCTTGCCCGCACGATGAACATCCCGGCAGTGATCGGGATTGATTTTCAGGACGACTGGGCCGGAAAAACTGCCATTGTGGACGGATATACCGGAACCGTGATCCTGGAGCCGGATACAAAAACAATAAAACAGATGACAACCCGGATGCAGGAGGATGAGAATAAAAGCCTGCTTCTGAAAGAGCTTCGCGGAAAGCAAACCGTCACAAAAAGCGGGAAAAGCATCCGTCTGTACGCAAACATCGGCAGTGTTTCCGATGTCGCGCAGGTATTGCAAAATGACGGTGAGGGGATCGGTCTGTTCCGGAGCGAGTTTTTGTATCTGGAATCGAAGACCTGGCCCACCGAGGAGGAACAGTTCAGGGCATATAAAATGGTCGTGGAAAACATGGCCGGGAAAAAGGTAATTGTCCGCACAATGGACGTCGGCGCAGACAAACAGGCGGAATACTTCCATCTGGAAAAGGAAGACAATCCAGCCATGGGATACCGCGCCATCCGTATCTGCCTGGATCGTCCGGAAATCTTCCGCACGCAGCTTCGCGCCCTTTTGCGGGCGAGCGCATACGGCAGGCTTTCCATCATGTTCCCGATGATCATCTCTCTCTCTGAGGTCCTTGAGAGTAAAAAGCTTCTCGAAAGTGTAAAGGCGGAGCTGCGCGAAAGCGGCATTCCATACGGAGATGTGGAGATCGGCGTAATGATCGAAACCCCCGCGGCAGTCTGGATCAGTGAGGAATTGGCCGGGGAAGTCGATTTTTTCAGCATCGGCACAAATGATCTGGCACAGTATACGCTGGCAATCGACCGACAGAACCCAAAGCTGGATTCTATTTACGACCCACATCATCCCGCCATTCTGAGGGCGATACAATCTGTAATCGAAAATGGACACAAGGGGGGCGCGTGGGTCGGCATCTGCGGGGAGCTCGCCGCTGATACTACACTTACGCAGACCTTCATCGACATGGGAATCGATGAGCTGTCCGTCTCACCCGCGTTTCTTCTGCCGGTAAGGGAGGCGGTAAGAAGCCTGGAGTGAATGAACGACCCCGCAGCAAGCTGTAGAGTATCAGGCCGAGACTCCCTTCGCTCGTCATTAGTTTGTTACGCAGCAGAGCTGCGGGGAATTTGATCCTGAGGGATTTAAAAAGGCAGATAAAAGCGATAGAGCCGACGAGAAAGGCGGACGAATGTGAAGAGCCTGATGATGGAAAGAATGAAGTAAGGGTACTGGCCACACCTGTAGCGGTTGAAATAACGTGAATTGGTTAAGGTATGACCTGTAACGAAGTAAGGAACTGTCACGAAATAACCTGGGCATCTTGCACCGCCTAATACGCGAATCGCAACCGATAAAAGCCTCGGC
>JAJQIE010000169.1 GCA_021199395.1 Lachnospiraceae bacterium
CTCTTCATAAGTAACCAGATCATACTCCAGACGGAAATGCTTCTTCATCGCGTTGCTCACCGCATTCAGACGTCCGTTTCCAGAGGCCACGATGACACTTGTCCTGTCCTCACAGGAAACCGTCACTTCTGCTATGATGCCATTGTGCTGCTTGAAATGCATCTCCAGGATACGGTATGGCTCTGTAATATTTTCAAACTTATCCTTGAAGAGCTGGAAGATTTCCTCCGGCAGAAGCTCTTTGTGCAGCTCGTCCGAAGCGCCCTTCGCCGCATATCCCATCGCCTCACGCATTTTCTTCGGCAGGCGGAGGCCATAATGCTGCTCCAGAATATACCCGACGCCGCCCTTGCCGGACTGGCTGTTGATGCGGATCACATCCGCGTCATAAGAGCGCCCGATGTCCGTAGGATCAATCGGCAGATAGGGAACGGTCCATGTTTCGCACTGATTTTCTTCACGATATTTCATACCCTTCGCAATCGCATCCTGATGGGAACCGGAGAATGCCGCAAATACAAGCGCCCCGCCGTATGGGCTTCTCTCATCCACCTTCATGCCCGTATACTCCTCATAGCAGTCGGTGACATAAACCATATCGTTAAAATTGAGCTCCGGATCCACGCCCTGCGCATACATATTCATCGCAAGCGTCACAATATCCACATTTCCCGTGCGTTCGCCATTTCCAAACAGCGTACCCTCAATCCGGTCCGCGCCCGCCAGAATACCCATTTCCGCCTCAGCAATACCACAGCCTCTGTCATTGTGCGGATGAAGAGAAATCACAACATTGTCGCGGTACTTCAGATGATCATTTACATACTCAATCTGGCTTGCATATATATGAGACATTGACATCTGTACAGTGCTCGGCAGATTGATAATGGCCTTGCGGTCCGCCGTCGGCTTCCAAACATCAAGCACCGCATTGCAGACCTCTACCGCGTAGTCAACCTCTGTACCGGTAAAGCTCTCCGGGCTGTACTCAAATCGATAATCTGCTCCTTCTTCATCCGCAAGCTGCTTCAAAAGCTTAGCGCCGTCTACCGCAATCTGAAGGATTTCTTCCTTTGATTTATGGAAAACCTGTTCTCTCTGCGCCAGAGATGTCGAATTGTACACATGCACAATCGCATTTTTTGCACCCTTCAACGCCTCAAACGTCTTGCGGATAATATGCTCTCTCGCCTGCGTGAGCACCTGCACAGTCACATCGTCCGGAATCAAATCGTCCTCAATCAGACGGCGAAGAAACTGATATTCCGTATCGGAAGCAGCCGGAAAACCAACTTCGATCTCTTTGAAGCCCACATCCACCAGCAGCTTGAAAAAGCTGATCTTCTGCTCCAGCGACATCGGAACCACCAGCGCCTGATTTCCATCGCGCAAATCAACACTGCACCAGATCGGCGCTTTTTCTACATATTCCTTTTCTGTCCATTTCATGCTCCTTTCGGGCGGCATAAAATACTGACGGGTGTACTTTTTGTAATTCATCATGGTAATCTTCTCCTTTTAAAATAAATATTGGAATAAATCGGACAGGGAAAGCCCTTTTCCCCTATCCGCCTGCGCGAGCCGGGTGTGGCTTTAGCCGCAAAGCTCCTTACGCATTCATGCGCATAAATTTTTATCATATAGGGAAGTTCGGAAAACTTTCCTATATGATAAAAAAACCGCCTCTCAGGTTTATTCACCCAAGAGACGGAAGATAACAAAATCTTTCGCGGTACCACTCTCATTTATGATCGCTCATACACTCAACGAATACAGACAACAGGATTTTCCCGTCTGTCTTATACTCTTCCCATGGTAACGGTCGGGCTCCGTCTGTGTCTACTCTCCTTCAACCCCGTTTCAGCAGGAAACAATCTATCAGATTTCCTGTAAACAAATGGACTGAAAGGTTTCGGACAGCCGCTCAGGAGTGAGTTCCCCTGACATCTTCCAATGCCTCGCACCACCCGGCACCTCTCTGAAAAAAGAGCATCAGCGTACTATTCTCCATCCTCGCATTTCGCAGTTTTCTTCTGTTTCTCAACAACTTTCACAAGTTTAACATCGAAACACTGTTTTGTCAACCGGGAAAAAATCAACATTTTAATCTCTTCGGGTCTAATCCCCGCAACATTGCTACGGGTAGCTTATTTTTGAAACCTGGCTGTTTTCCTTAACTCACCACGATCCGACCAAAAGAGTAGCCTCGTGGAGCTGTTCCCGACCAACCGGCATCCGCTTCGTAAGTTAAACCATTATATTCAAAAACGCATACCATATGCATTGGAGCATTATCATAAGGAAAATAGCTGTCTGCCTCCAGACCTAAATACCTTGCTATTCTTATCAATGTACTCGCGTATGTCCAGCAGTCTCCATTATACCCATACACAACCGGGTAGGTATATCCCCCAGTGCCTTTTTCAGAATAATCCATATGATCATAATTATGCGCAAGATATGCTGTAAATGCTTTCATCATGTCACACTCATTCATAGATGAATCCCATATGGAACTGCCAACCTTTTCAACCCACGATATAAAGTTTTTATATTCCGAATTAACGCCGGAAACCCTGAAATCAGCACTCGATATAAGCTCACCTTTATAGTATAAATTCAATGTACCGGAACAGGCTTGCATTTGATTCGTTCTTAAAAGATTCGTTCCAACGCTCACAATACACACTTTTGAATTAACTACGGATGAGGAACTATCAAAGGCGTCAATTGGATCACCATATATCTTCACATTGATCGAAGAATTAGATAAAGTCAATTTTGCGGTTAAGTCGTCTAAAGAAATAACCTTATCTAAAGAATAATAAAAATACATCGTATCACCAGCTGTTACAACCGGATCTTTAGAATAGGTTTTTGATTCCAAAGACGTTGTGGTAACTGATCTTACATTTATATAAAAATTAGTTATCTTCAATCCACCAGCGGATCCTTTTATTGGATCAACTTTCACAGTTATCGTGATTGTTATATTCAAACTATCGCTTTCAGCATAAAGAATAGCAGTTCCTTCTTTAATACCTGTTACATAAATATAATAC
>JAJQIE010000085.1 GCA_021199395.1 Lachnospiraceae bacterium
CAAAGGCCGACCAGGCACAGACCGTTAATCCGACTTACTACCATTATACGGAGCCGCTTTCGAAGGTCGCGGGACATCGGATTCTCGCTCTGAACCGTGGAGAAAAAGAAAAATTCCTGAATGTAAAGATTGAGGCGCCGGAGGAAAAGATTCTACAGTACCTGGAGCGGCGGACGATTACGCGGGATAATCCGTATACAACTCCGGTGCTGAAGGCGACTGTGCAGGACGCCTACCATCGCCTGATCGGTCCGGCGATTGAGCGCGAGATCCGCAGCGACCTGACGGAAAAAGCGGAGGATGGCGCAATTTCCGTCTTCGGGAAAAATCTGGAGCAGCTTCTTTTGCAGCCGCCAATCGCGGGACAGGTCGTGCTCGGCTGGGATCCGGCGTTTCGTACCGGATGTAAGCTTGCTGTTGTCGATACGACCGGCAAGGTGCTTGATACAGCGGTAGTCTTTCCGACCGCGCCGACGAATGAGGCCAAAATCCGCGCGGCGAAGGACACGGTCAAAAGGCTGATCCAAAAATACGGCGTGACTTTGATTTCCGTGGGAAATGGGACGGCATCGCGCGAGTCTGAGCAGATTATTGTCGAGATCCTCAGGGAGCTTCCTGAGAATCTGCCGCAGAAGGTTTCCTATGTGATTACGAATGAAGCGGGCGCTTCTGTCTATTCCGCGAGCAGGCTGGCGACCGAGGAATTTCCGAACTTTGACGTGGGACAGAGAAGCGCGGCATCCATCGCGCGGCGTGTGCAGGATCCGCTTGCCGAGCTGGTCAAAATTGATCCGAAATCCATCGGCGTCGGGCAGTACCAGCACGATATGAACCAGAAAAAGCTCGGAGAGGCGCTCGACGGCGTTGTGGAGGACAGTGTGAACCGCGTCGGGGTCGATCTGAACACGGCGTCTGCGCCGCTGATGGAGCATATTTCCGGGATTACGAAAACCATCGCCAGAAACATCGTTGCGTATCGGGAGGAAAACGGCCGGTTTAAGAGCAGGAAGGAGCTTTTAAAGGTTCCCAAGCTCGGCCCGAAGGCTTATGAGCAGTGCGCGGGATTCATGCGTATTACGGGCGGGACAGAGCCGCTGGACGCGACCAGCATCCATCCGGAGAGCTACAAAGCCGCGGAAAAGCTGCTGGATCTGCTCGGATATACAAAGGCCGGGTTTTTCGCGCAGAGTGCGAAGCTGATTCGGGTGCGCGATTACAAAAGGACCGCGGAGCAGATCGGCATCGGCGAGCCGACCCTGCGCGATATCGCGAATGAGCTTGTCCGCCCCGGCAGGGATCCCCGTGAAGAGATGCCTAAGCCCATACTTCGCACAGACGTGCTGGAGATGAAAGATCTGAAGGAGGGTATGATCTTAAAGGGTACTGTACGCAACGTCATTGATTTTGGAGCATTTGTGGATATCGGCGTCCATCAGGACGGGCTTGTCCATATCTCACAGCTCACCGACAAACGGTTTGTCAGACATCCGCTGGAGGTGGTGAGCGTAGGAGATATCGTGGAGGTCAGGGTGCTCAGTGTAGATCTGCAGAAAAAGCGGATCAGTCTGACAATGCGGATATAAAATCTCCATGCTTGCTGATGTGAGCACCACTACATGTAAAACCCGATTGCGGTGTAAACAGTGGAAAAACATAGCCGGAAGGATTGACTCAGATGAACTGAACCCGCAGATAAATCAGACGGAGGAGAAGTACGGAAACAGAATGGCTGAGATCAGAGAAAAAATTCATGTGCATGGCCGCGTCCAGGGCGTCGGTTTTCGCTACAAAGCGAAATGGACCGCTCATTCACTTGGACTGACCGGTTGGGTCAAAAACGAGTGGGATGGGAGTGTCCGCATGGAGGTGCAGGGAACAGAGGAAACGATTCACCGAATGCTGGAACGGCTGAATTCCGACTCCTATATCCGAATCGAATGGATGGATACGGAACAGATACCGGTTCTTGCGGATGAGAGAGGCTTCCGGGTAAGGTGAAGAAAGGAGAGAGGCAATGTTTTTTATAGAATATCCCAAATGCGGCACCTGCCGCAAAGCAAAAAAATGGCTGGACGACCATGGCGTGGTTTACACGGATCGCCATATCGTCACAGACAATCCGACAGTGGAGGAGCTAAGGGAATGGCAGGTCAGAAGCGGCCTGCCGCTGCGCAGATTTTTTAATACCAGCGGACAGCTTTACCGCGCGCAGAATCTGAAGGAACGTCTTGACGATATGAGTGAGGAGGAACAGCTCGCGCTTCTGGCGTCAGATGGAATGCTTGTGAAGCGTCCGCTCCTTGTTTCGGAGGATACGGTTCTGGTCGGATTCAGGGAGGCGGAATGGACGAAAATACTGTGAGTCCGCCGTCAGAGGATAATCATAGCGCGGAAGAGGGCATTGAGCATATTGTGAAACATGGCGCAGAATTCGGCGCGGAGAAAAATATCTCAGAAAATCCGGGCGGGAAGGAAATTCTGCGCGACAAAGACATACGGGAACCTCTCTTCGATTTTCTGGAGGAATATTTTGGAAAAATCCGTATTTTTGAGGAAAAGCGCATGGGGAAGTCGCGGGCAGATATCGTCATGGTGACGCCTGCGTCTGTGGTGGGGCTTGAAATCAAAAGTGACGCGGATACCTATGTGCGTCTGCAGACTCAGGTGGAGGATTACGACAGATATTTTGACCAGAATTATGTTGTGGCCGGAACGAGCCATGCGCTTCACATAGAGGAGCACGTACCGGAATACTGGGGGATCATTACGGTCGAGCTGGAGGCCGGACGGCCGGATTTTTATATGTTTCGTCAGGCTGGTACCAATCCGAGGATGAGCCGGAAGCAGAAGCTGAGCCTTTTGTGGCGCCCGGAGCTGGTTCACATACAGGAACTCAATGATATTCCTAAGTATGCGGGAAAAAGCAAGGAATTTGTCATTGACAGGATTCTGCTGTGCGTGCCGGAGGAGACGCTTGCCCCGCAGGTCAGCGAAGAACTTTTCGAGAGAGACACCAGAGGGTTGGACGAACCCAAAAACCAGAACCGCCGCCGGCATGG
>JAJQIE010000275.1 GCA_021199395.1 Lachnospiraceae bacterium
ATTATGATGTCTGCGAGACGGCGAAAGAGGCCTGGGCAGAATTAAGGGCTCTGCTCCGGCATTACCGAGTGCGCAGGGGTACGGGTTACTTTCGTTTTGGTACTGGTGATCCGGCACTCACGGGTGAGCTTGCGGGGCTTCTTTACCTGATTCTCCCGACAAGCTGTGGTGAGCTTTCAATTGAGCCGCAATTTACGGATTCCATGCTGGAGACTGAGATGGAGCTTTACGGGCATATTCGTCTGCTCCATCTGGTAAAAGCCGCCCTGTGGGCATTTCGTAATAAAAAGCTGCGGAGACTTGTTCGGGCGCTGCAAAGCGATCCGTTTTCTCAATAATAGCTGTATAAAGGTAACTATTCAGGACAGTACCTCGCACCTGCTGTGAGGTACGTATAAAGTCAGATATCCCGGCGCAGGCATTGGGGCATTATGTCTGTTTAGCGCCGCCAAATATCCGCGCGGGCGCGTCTGCCGGGCTTGCTGCTTCGCGGAAATAAAAAAAGAACAGGAGAGTAGTATGGCTGAGAATTTTCAGAACACAGTAGCGTCATTATTCAAGGGTATGGATAATTTTATCACGACGAAAACAGTAGTAGGGGATCCGATCACAGTAGGAGATACTATTATTCTCCCTCTGGTAGATGTCTCCTTTGGAGTGGCTGCGTCCGCGAAAGAGGAGGACAAAAAAAATGCGGGTGGCGGCGGAATGGGCGGCAAGATCTCTCCGAGCGCTGTCCTTGTCATTCAAAACGGCTGTACAAAGCTGGTAAATGTGAGAAATCAGGATCCGGTAACAAAGGTTCTGGATATGGTTCCGGATATCGTGAATAAGTTTACCTCCGGCGGAAAGGAGAAAGAGGAGGCAGACCCTGATGTCGATGAGGCGATTCATACCGCGTCGGAGGAGGAAAGCACATTCTGATAGCTCTGCGATTTACGATGAGCGTATTTATGATGAGCGGCAAAATATTTTTGCCGTTCCCTATAATTACGTGACAGGTCTTATGCATATATTAGAAAAAAAGGTATTGGGATGGCATGCGGAGGCTGATTGGATATACACTTTTCTGGGTGGCTGTCGGAATGATAGCAGAGCTTTTTGTTGAGAGCATTCTGGTCAGCATCCTTATTATTCTTTTTATGCTTTTGATTGGGTATAATCTTTTCATGTGCTGATATTCTGTGCAGATGCCGGGCGTTGTCTCTGACAACATTCCTGTCGTGTCTTGCGTAAAAAGAGCGGATGAACCGCGCCTGCAAAAAGAGAAGAAGAACCACGCCCTGTGCAAAAAAGGCGTAAGAGCAGTGCTCTGCGCAAAAAAATGAGCAGAAGACGCTGAAAATCATGTCCTCTGCTCATCTGCCGCACATAAGCGGAATTAAGCTCGCTCTACTCTGCCGGATTTCAGACAGTTGGTACATACATACATCCTTTTCGCAGAAGTTGCACCGGTCTTAACTTTGACTTTCCGGATATTTGACTTCCAGATTTTATTGCTTCTTCTGTGGGAATGGCTCACCTGGTTACCAAAATGTACGGATTTATCGCAAATAGCACACTTTGCCATGACTGCACCTCCTTGATATAAATTAAGTCCGTTACTCGATTTAGACTCACAACAAAGATATTCTACCAGATGAGGGATTATTTTGCAAGCACAAATTAAAAAAATCAAAACTTTGTTTTCCATAAGAAACATGTAAAATAATATTTGCAAATATTCGCTTTTCTGGTAGAATGTATTTACAAATCTGATTATGACTGATTATGAATATGGAGGAGGTTCCCGTACATGAAGGGACGCATGAGTAATGAACTCGGTTCAATTGTGATTGATACGAATGTCATTGCCACCTATGCGGGCAGTGTCGCTGTAGAGTGCTTCGGTATCGTTGGCATGGCAATCGTGAATATGAAGGATGGCTTTGTGAGGCTTTTAAAGAGGGACAGCCTGGAGCGTGGATTGAGTGTCAGGATTGAAGACAATCGTATTTCGATTGATTTTCATGTGATTGTTTCATATGGAGTGAGTATATCAGCTGTTGCGGACAATCTGTTCAGCAGTGTTAAGTACCGTGTAGAGGAATTCACGGGTATGGAAGTCGAGAAAATCAATATGTACGTCGAAGGCGTGCGGGTTATTGATTGATAAATGGAGGATCTGAACAGTGAATACGAATACGATAGATGTAGCTCTCTGTGCAAAAATGTTCCTGGCCGGTGCCAGAAATCTGGAAGCTAAAAAAGAATGGATCAACGAATTGAATGTCTTTCCGGTACCGGACGGAGACACCGGTACGAATATGACACTTACAATTATGTCGGCCGTTCGGGAAGTGTCCGCTTTAGAGACGCTGACAATGGACTCCTTTGCCAGAGCGGTGTCATCCGGATCTCTGCGCGGTGCGCGCGGGAATTCCGGCGTTATTTTATCCCAGCTCCTTCGGGGATTTACAAAGGTGATACGCACGGAGGACGCGATTACCCCGGTTGTCCTGACCGCAGCTCTGCAGAAAGCGGTTGAGACGGCATATAAGGCGGTTATGAAGCCAAAGGAAGGGACGATCCTTACTGTTGCCAGAGGCGGCGCGGAGCGCGCGGCGGAGCTGCTGGAGGAAAATCCGGAGATTGAGCTTGAACAGCTGATGAAAGAAGTGCTGAGCCGTTCGGAGGAGGTGCTGAACCAGACGCCGGAGCTGCTGCCTGTTCTGAAAGAGGCCGGTGTTGTGGATTCCGGCGGACAGGGGCTTGTTCAGGTATTAAAAGGTGCGTTTGATGCCTACAATGGTGTCGGGATTTCCGAAAATATGGAAGCTGTCTCTGCTGAGGCGGAAGTAGCAGCGCCACTGTCTCAGGAAACCGGCGCGGATCAGAGCATAAAAGAGACAGAGATTCCATTTGGGTACTGTACGGAATTTATTATTGTTCTCGAAAAAGAATACACTGAGGACACAGAGCTTCATTTTAAGGCATATCTGGAATCGATCGGCGATTCCCTTGTAGTCGTATCGGATGACGGGCTTGTAAAGGTTCATGTGCACACAAAC
>JAJQIE010000041.1 GCA_021199395.1 Lachnospiraceae bacterium
TGCATCAGCAGAAATCTGTCGAAGTTGGCGCGCGTAATGCTGTAGCCGGCTTCATAATAAAAACAGCCGATGGCGATCGGATAGAGATAGATTTTGCTTGCAGTCAGACTGGGCTGATACAGATAGTAATCGGAGGAAGGATGGACCTTTTGCTCTGTAGAACGCATAACGCACCTCTGTTCTTTTTGCAGGCTGCGCTATGCCCATATGGTAAGGCAGCCTGGCCGGAAAGGATTTCTTATACTGCACAGTATAGCAGTTCCATGCTTTTTTTACAAGAATTACGAAGGGAAAATACAGAATAAAATGAGCCGGGAGGGTTTCGAATGGAAAATGTAAAAATCTGGGAGGAAGACGTCATAATTCCGACCTATGAACCGGGCGAGGCGGATAAGAACCCCATGTTTCTGGAAAAACGCGTTTATCAGGGAAGCAGCGGCAGGGTATATCCATATCCCACGACGGAAAAAATCAGTAAGACGAAAACGGATAAAACCTATCACGCGGTTTATCTGGAAAATGAGTACATACGGATCATGGTTCTGCCTGAGCTGGGAGGGCGGATTCAGAGAGCATATGACAAGACCAATGACTATGATTTTGTTTACTATAATCATGTGATCAAACCGGCGCTGGTGGGGCTTGCGGGTCCATGGATTTCGGGCGGAATAGAATTCAACTGGCCGCAGCACCACAGGCCGACCACTTATATGCCGACCGACCATGTTATTTTGAAAAATGCGGATGGCAGCAGGACCCTTCTGGTACACGATGTGGATCAGATGTACGGTACCAAAGGAATCACCGGCTTTACTCTCTATCCCGGCAGGGCGTATATCGAAATTCGGGGACAGCTTTACAACAGAACCGCTATCCCGCAGACCTTTTTATGGTGGGCGAATCCGGCTGTTGCGGTAAATGACCACACGCAGTCCATTTTCCCGCCGGATGTACACTCTGTAATGGATCATGGAAAGCGGGATGTCTCCAGGTTCCCGATCGCTACCGGTGTTTATTACAAGCACGATTACAGCGAGGGCGCGGATATCTCCCGCTATAAAAACATCCCGGTGCCTACGTCTTACATGGCGGAAAAATCAGAGTATGATTTTGTCGGAGGGTATGATTATGCAAAAGAGGCGGGAATCCTGCATGTGGCGGATCACCACATCTCTCCGGGCAAAAAACAGTGGACCTGGGGCTGCGGGGAGTTTGGCCAGGCCTGGGACAGAAACCTGACGGATGAGGACGGTCCCTATATTGAGCTGATGACGGGGGTCTACACGGATAATCAGCCGGATTTTTCATGGCTGAAGCCGTTTGAGGAAAAGACCTTCAAGCAGTATTTTATGCCGTACAAGCAGGTAGGAGCGGTTAAAAATGCCTCGATCCACGCTGTCCTGAATGTGGAATTTGAACATGGCGCTATCCATATCTGTGCCTATGGGACGGAAAGATATGAGAATGCGCGGATTCTGGTGAAAAAAGCCGGCGTGGAGATTTTCCGTGAGGATACGATTCTCTCACCGGTGGATATTTATAAAAAGAAAATACCTGCAGAGACAGAGAAAGAGAGCGAGATACTTGTACAGGTTTACGACGGGGAAACGCTTCTGGTGGAATACCAGCCTGCAGAAGATGAAATTCCGGAGCTGGCAAAGCCAGCGGAGGCTGCGCAGGAGCCGTCGAAACTGATGACAAATGAAGAACTGCTTCTGACCGGGCTGCACATTGAGCAGTACCGGCACGCGACCTTTCTGCCCGATCCATACTATCTGGAAGGGCTGAAGCGCGATCCGGATGATATCCGTATTAATAACGCTTACGGGATGCTGCTGCTGAGACGGGGATGCTTCTGTGAGGCGGAAGGCTATTTCAGAAGAGCGATAAAGCGGCTGACCTGGAAAAATCCCAATCCATATGACAGCGAATCCTATTATAATCTTGGGCTGGATCTTTTTTACCGGAAAAAATACGACGAGGCGTATGACGCGTTCTATAAAGCGACCTGGAGCAATGAACAGCAGGAAATGTCCTTTTACTATCTTGCGTGTATTGCGAACAGGCGGGGCGAGCCGGCGGATGCGCTGGATTTTGCTGAGAAGGCGCTTGTGAAAAACGCGCACAATATCAAAGCGAGAGGGCTGAAATCGGTACTCCTTTGCAGCATGGGAAAGCTGGAGGCAGCGATAGAATGGACGGAGGAAAACCTGAAGCTCGATCCCTTTGATTATGTCTCCATGTATGAAAAATATCTCCTGACCAAAGAACAGACGGCGCTTGATCAGATGAATACCGTGATGCGCGGGTTTGACGGGAATTATCTGATGACGGCGCGTGATTATGCCGAGATGGGATGCTATAAGGAAGCGATCGAAGTATTGCGTCTTTGTCCGGATGCAAAGCCAATGCTTTATTATTACATGGGGTATTACTGCGGACATCTTGGCCGAAAAGAGGAAAAAGCAGCTTTCTATGAGAAGGCGGAAAAGCTCTCTCCGCTGTATTGCTTCCCAAACAGGCTGGAGGATATCGCGGTGCTGGAGGACGCGATTGCTTCCTGCAGTCATTCAGCAAAGGCAAATTATTATCTGGGATGTCTGTATTATGACAGGCTGCAGTCTGATCGGGCGCTTGCTCTCTGGGAAGAATCCGAGCGGCAGGATGATACCTACCCGACGCTTCTTCGCTGCATGGCGATCGGGTATTACAACAAACGCAGGGAACCGGAAAAAGCCAGAGAAAAGCTGGAACGCGCGTTTTCGCTGGATGAATCGGACGCGAGGGTATTTCTGGAGCTAGATCAGCTTTATAAAAAAATGAACATGGAACCGGAAGAACGCCTGGAAGGATTTGAGAACCATCCGGATCTGATCGAGGAACGGGATGACGTCCTGATTGAGTACATAACGCTCCTGAATTCCTGCGGTGAGTATTTAAAGGCTTACGAGAGTATCATGTCCCACGAATTTCGCCCCTGGGAGGGAGCGGAGGGGAAAATCACCGCACAATATAAGATTTCACTGAC
>JAJQIE010000199.1 GCA_021199395.1 Lachnospiraceae bacterium
GTCCTGATGGGGCCGGTCTTCATGGGAGTCAATTCCGCACTTGGAAACGGCGTGCTCAACCTGAGCCTGGATTTTAAGGGCGGTACGTCCACCACTGTTACATTCAATGACGAAATGACACTCACAGAGCTTGAGTCGGACGTAAAGCCGCTTTTTACTTCCGTGACCGGAGACTCTGAGGTACAGTTCCAGACCGTGCAGGGCTCGACAGACGTGTATATCAAGACGGGCGTGCTTGACATGGATCAGCGCGAGGAGGTATCGGAGGCGTTACAGGAGGCTTATGAGCTGGATGCAACCGCCATTGCTTTTGAGACCATCTCCTCTACAATCAGCAATGAGATGCGCCAGGACGCTCTGGTGGCTGTGCTCATCGCCGCGCTTTGTATGCTGATTTACATTACGATCCGGTTCCATGACGTCCGGTTCGCAGGCAGCGCCGTGCTTGTTCTGCTGCACGATGTGTTGGTGGTATTTGCCTGCTATGCGGCAGTCCGTATCGCGGTTGGCAGTACCTTTATCGCCTGCATGCTGACCATTGTAGGCTACTCCATCAACGCGACCATCGTCATTTTTGACCGCATTCGTGAGGACCTGCGGCTGATGGGGGATTCTCCGCTGGATGAGATCGTAAATACGAGCATCACTCAGACGCTGACGAGAAGCATCTATACATCGTTTACGACGTTTATCACTATCTTTATGCTGTACCTTCTTGGCGTTGCATCTATTAAGGAATTTGCACTTCCTCTGATGGTAGGCGTAGTGACAGGGGCGTATTCCTCTGTATGCGTGACTGGTCCGCTCTGGTATGTCATGAAGTCCCATGCAACCGAAAAGGAGTCCGCAGGGCAGTGCGCGCCGGAGCAGAACCATGAGAAAGAAATTTCTATAGAAGAGGTTCCGGAGAAATCGGCTGCTCACAGTCAGACTGTTTCCGGACATGCTTCGTCCGGACAGACCTCCGGCTCCGGCAAAAGAAAGGCGACAAAGAAAAAATCAGGGAAAAAAAGGTAAATGAAAGAAGTACCGTACTGATTATGAACGGACAGGGAAAAGAGATAAAGGAACTGCCATGAAAAAGAAGGAAAAGTGGTATGTTGCCGCAAAAAAAGCGGATTTTACCGCGATTGCGGCGAAATTTGGCATTGACCAGGTGACCGCGCGCCTGATACGCAACCGCGGTGTGATTGGTATGGAGGCCGTGCAGGAATATCTGCACGGCACTCTTTCTTCTCTGCACGCTCCCGGACAGATGAAGGGGGCAAATGCCGCTGCAGACCTTTTGGCTCAGAAAATCAGAGAAAAGAAAAAAATCCGAATTATCGGTGACTATGACATTGATGGCGTCTGTTCGACTTACATTCTTTACCGCGCGCTCAGCTCCTGCGGCGGCCGCGTAGATTATGAGATCCCGGATCGGATGAGAGACGGATACGGGCTGAATATACATCTGGTGGAGCTGGCATTTCAGGAACAGGTGGACACAATCATTACCTGTGACAATGGTATCGCGGCGATCGCGGAGATAGCGTATGCGAAAGAAAAGGGTATGACAGTGATCGTGACGGATCACCATGAACCGCTGTTTGTGGATGAGGTTTCAGATACGAAAGGAGCGTTTGACGTCAATACTGATTGCCGGACCTACAGACTTCCGCCTGCGGACGTCGTTGTCAATCCCCATCAGCCCGGCTGTCCCTACCCGTATAAGAAGCTCTGCGGGGCTGCCGTAGCGTGGAAGGTTGTGTGCATCCTGCTTGAAAGGATGGGGCATGATCAGAGAGAGTCGGATGAATTGCTGGCCTTTGCGGGATTTGCGACGGTCGGAGACGTCATGGATCTGGATGGGGAAAACCGCATTCTGGTAAAAGAAGGGCTTACACGGCTGCACCACACGACAAATCAGGGGCTTTGCGCGCTGATCCGCGCAAACAATCTGGAAAAATCTGAGGTAACAGCGTATCATATCGGTTTTGTTCTTGGCCCCTGTATAAACGCCAGCGGGCGGCTGGATACGGCAAAGCGCTCCCTGCGCCTGCTTTTGTCGGATACGAGAGAGGAAGCGGACGAGCTTGCCGCACAGCTGAAGGAGCTGAACGATGAGAGAAAATTTCTGACGCAGAAGGCTTCGGAGGAAGCGTTTGCCATGATAGACGGAAGCGAAGAGTACCGGAAGGACCGCGTTCTTGTGGTCTACCTCCCGGACTGCCACGAGAGTATAGCCGGGATTGTGGCGGGACGGCTGCGTGAGCATTACTATAAACCTGTTTTTGTGATCACGGACACGCAGGAATACAAAATCGCAAAGGGTTCCGGACGCTCCATTGAAGCCTATTCCATGTTTGAAGAAATGGTAAAATGTGAGGACTTATTTCTGAAATTCGGCGGACATCCGATGGCTGCCGGTTTTTCGCTGGAGAAGGAGCGGATACCGGAGATGCGTCGCCGTCTGAATGCGGGATGCACTCTCACCGAGGATGAACTGACTGAAAAAATCAGCATTGATGTGCCAATGCCCATTGATTATATATCGGAGCGCGTAATCCGGGAACTCTCCCTTCTGGAACCCTTTGGCAAGGGGAATGAAAAGCCGGTCTTTGCGGAGCGCTCTCTGCGTATTCTTTCCGCCCGCATTGTCGGCAAAAACAGAAATGTTGTAAAAATGAAGGTCTTAAATCAGGCGGGCTGCACAATGGACGCTCTGCTGTTTGGTGATCCGGAACCCTTTCAGAGCTACCTGACGGAAAAATACAGCGCGGGAGAGGTTCGCAATCTGTTCTGGGGGCGCGATACACGCATTACCATTGACGTGACGTATTACCCCTCTGTGAATGAGTACATGGGACGCAGGACGCTGGAAATTGTGATAAAGAATTACCGATGAAGCAGGGATTGACAGGAAGGCATCCCTGTTAAAAAACGATTTTTAAACTGTGCGTACAGGAAGATGAAGAAATAGAATTTGAAAGTCGCAGTATCGTTCCGATAAAACAGGAAATGTTATTCCGACAGGATTGC
>JAJQIE010000230.1 GCA_021199395.1 Lachnospiraceae bacterium
GAACCCACGTATCCAGCTTGGAAGGCTGGTGTTCTACCATTGAACTACACCCGCATAATGCACCTGAACAGTCGGGGTGACAGGATTCGAACCTGCGACCTCCTGGTCCCAAACCAGGCGCTCTAGCCAAGCTGAGCCACACCCCGAAAAAGCGAATCAAGGCATCCCGGCGCTTGACGCAAAATGTATTATATTATAGGATGCCCTGAATGTCAACTGTTTTTTTAAGCAAAAGTTTGCATTATGTGCCTTTGCGTTTCCGACCACACCTGTAAAAGCAGAAATGACTAAATCAGCCGGTATGGCCTTTAGCGTTTTTGCTTCCGTTTATAAGTCCTCACACGCGAAAGATATAATTCTCCTTGCGTGGCTTTGCCTGCGGAAGCTCGCCATCGCGATATCCTAAAATGCAATGACCGATTCCCTGATAATCGCCCTCAATGCCCCACTGCTTCAAAAGCGCTTTTCCATCTTTGCTGTCAAAGACCTCCTTCGCGCGATGGATCCAGCAGGAATCCACGCCAATGGCAAACGCGGCATTCATCAGATTCCCCATCACAAGGCTTCCATCCTCCACAAAGGTTGGCCTGCTGCGGTCGGCAAGGACAATTATCACGGTAGGAGCGCCGTAAAACGGATCTGACGACACTCCCATCACCGCCGCGTTCATTTTCGAAAGCTTTGCAATGGTTTCCGGATCCTGCACTACAACCATCACAGGCGACTGTGCTCCCATACCGGTCGGTGCGTAGGTGCCTGCTCTCAGAATCTGCTCCAGCTCGTCGTCTCGAATCTGCTCCGCTTTGTAGCTGCGCACGCTTCTTCGCTCTTCCAGGCTTTTCAAAACTTCGTTCATCTCATATCCTCCTTTGCTTTTTTTCTATGCGTAAACGCCGCTGGCCGCATAACAGCTACTGTCATATGGCTGCGGGCTGCATATTCACCACCGGGACTATCTGTCTCCGGGTTTCCGGTCATTGCAAATCATCTAACTGGCTTTTCCGGGGTTCCGGTCAATACAAATCGTCTAACCGGCATTTCCGGGTTTTAATATGCTCTCTTAATAAATCCGGAATCTGTGTACGGCCCATTTGATTGCCCGATACTTAGGAGTCTCCAGCTCCCTGGCAGCTTCCTTCAGCTTCTCCCGTATCGGAATCCGCTGCGGGCAAAGCTGCTCACAGCGACCGCACCCGACGCACTGTGAGGCGCTGGAGGTCTCCCTGCGCATGGCTGTTGACTGAACATATTCCCAGGCTCCAGATCGTCCGCCCTCCGTATATTTTACATTATAACAATGAAATGCCATCGGAATATCGACCTTTTTCGGACAGGGCATACAATACCCGCATCCGGTGCAGCCAACCTTCATATTCCGGTTTATTTCTGTGCGAACCCGCTCTATAAGCTGCCGATCCTGTTCCCTTAATTCTCCCGCCTGCGCTTTATCCGCAATTCTCAGATTTTCTTCCACCATATCCATACTGTTCATTCCAGACAGTACGCAAGTCACCTGCGGCTGATCCCAAAGCCACCGAAATGCCAGTTCCGCGGGAGTCGCAAATCGTTCGGATTCTTCAATCAGCGCCTTTGCCTCCTTTGGCAGACGGTTTACAAGTCTTCCTCCCCGCAGCGGCTCCATTATGATCACAGGGATTCCTTTCTGGCACGCATAAATCAATCCCTCGCGTCCTGCCTGGGAATGCTCGTCCAGATAATTGTACTGAATCTGGCAGAAATCCCATTGATAGGAATCCAATAATGCTTTGAAATTTTCCGTATTCCCATGATAAGAAAAACCAATATGGCGAATCTGACCATTTGCCAGCTTTTCTTCAATCCAGTCCTGAATACCAAGCGCAGCCAGATGCTCCCATGTTTTCACATCATTCAGCATATGCATCAGATAATAATCAATATAGTCCGTCTGAAGACGGGTCAGTTCCTCCTGAAACCGTTTCTCAGCGCCAGCGACTGAACGAATCAGATAGTGAGGCAGCTTCGTAGCCAGATTGATCTCTTTGCGACAGCCATTTTTCGCCAGGATTTTCCCAACCGCCTCCTCGCTTCCCGCATAAACATAGGCGGTATCCAGATAGTTCACACCGCCCCGAATCGCCCGCATCAGCTCACGTTCCGCCTTATCCAGATCAATTTCATTCCCCTTTTTTGTAAAACGCATACATCCATAGCCGAGTATGGATATTTCATTTCCATCGCGATCCTTCCTGTACTGCATTCTCTCCCGCTCGCCTCCCTGTGTCCTTTTCAGGAAACAACATGAGCCATTTCTTTTGCACCGGCTGTCATCTGACGCCCATTCGCCCGTTCTCATCCGAGCGCTACATCCAGAACCATCATCAATGCGAAACCCACCGCAAAACCGATGGTACCCAGATTGCTATGCTCTCCTTCCGAAGCTTCCGGAATAAGCTCCTCTACAACTACATACAGCATCGCGCCAGCCGCAAACGCCAGAAGATAGGGCAAAAGCGGTGTGACAAACTGCGACAGCATAATCGTGATCATCGCTCCGATCGGCTCTACGATTCCCGAAAGCACCCCATAGGTGAATGCTCTCAGGCGGCTTATATTACCGCTGCTTCGCAGAGGCAGACTGATTACCGCTCCCTCTGGAAAATTCTGGATCGCTATTCCCAGAGAAAGCGCCAGCGCACCCGCAATCGTGATCTGTGTCTGACCGGAAAGCACACCCGCAAACACCACTCCGACCGCCATCCCCTCCGGAATATTGTGCAACGTTACCGCAAGCAAAAGCATGGTTGTTTTAGGCAAACCACACGGCACACCCTCTGCCTGCTCACTGTCGAGATGCAAATGTGGAATAAGCATATCCATCAGGAAAAGAAAGGCAAACCCCAGCGCCAGGCCGATAAGAGCCGGGAGAAAGGCAAGCTTTCCCAGATTTTCAGACATATCCATAGCCGGAATCAAAAGCGACCATACAGAAGCCGCTACCATGACCCCGGAAG
>JAJQIE010000323.1 GCA_021199395.1 Lachnospiraceae bacterium
CTGTGAGCGAGGCGAAATTCTGGGCGATCCTAAGGACGCCAGGGTGCGTGAACAGCTAAAGGAGAAAAAGGCGGAGAAAAACCGCGTGCCGAATCTGTTCCGGCTGCGTGAGGAGCTTCTGTTCCGGGAATATCCGTATCCGAATCTTTATAAGTCGCAGACAGAGGCAGACCGCGGTATTACGATCGGAATTCCCCGCGTGCTCGCTTTCTGGGAGACGATGCCGTTCTGGACGACCTTCTGGCGGTCGCTCGGATTCCGCGTGCGTATTTCAGACAAAAGTACGAGAAAAATATATGAGAGCGGTCTTTCAGCAGTGACGTCGGATACTGTTTGCTTTCCGGCAAAGCTCGTGCACGGGCATATCCGGAACCTGTTAGAATCGGGTGAGGACAGGGAAAAGCCCTCTCGCTGCGCTCAACGGCAGGACGGCTCACCCATGCGAGTTCGCTGCGCGAAGGGTGAGCCTGCGGAAACGCCCCCTCGCTGCGCTCGGCGGATATCCCGCCCGAAGGGCGAGGATGCCACCCGGCGAGGGCAGGACGGCTCATCCATGCGAGTTCGCTGCGCGAAGGGTGAGCCTGCGGATCGGATTTTTATGCCTTCGATTACGGCGATGGAATCCGAAAATACAGAGAAGACAAGTGAGTCCATGTGCGCGGTAGTGAAGGGCTACCCGATTGTCATCCGAAATTCGGATAATCCTGAAAAACGATGGGGCGTTCCCTATGATGCGCCGCTTTTTCACTGGCATAAAACATCGGACCGCAATCGCCAGCTTACGGAGTATATGGAGACAACCTTCGGAATATCGGCGGAGGATACAGGGCGTGCGATTAAAGCCGCGGACGCGGCGCAGGAATGCTTTTCAAGTGAGCTGAAAAAGGCGGGGCAGGAGGTCATTGACCAGGTAGAAAGAGAAGGCGGCTATGCCGTGGTGCTTGCGTCCCGCCCATATCAGAATGACGCCCTGGTAAATCATGACCTGCCGGAAATGTTTACCAGCCTGGGGATCCCGGTGCTGACCGCGGATTCCGTTCCGGGAACTGACCGGGTAGATCTGAGCAGAAGCCGTCTGGATATTGTAAATAATTTCCACGCCAGAATGCTTTCTACTGCGATTCAGGCTGCACAGAGCGAGCACCTGGAATATGTGCAGCTTGTAAGCTTTGGCTGCGGTCATGACGCTTACCTCTCTGATGAGATTATCCGTCTCATGAAGGAGACATCGGGGAAAATACCGCTTATATTAAAAGTGGACGAGAGCGACATTCAGGGACCTCTGCGCATCCGTGTCCGCTCTTTCGTTGAGACTGTGACCATGCGGCGCAGGAAGAACGATCCTCGCCGCGTGCAGGGAGAATATAAGGAAGCTTCCCCTCACCGCGCGCAGGGCGAGCATAAGGAAGCATCCTCTTGTCGCGCGCAGGGCGAGCATATGGAAACGCCCACTCGCTGCGCGAAAGGAGAAGATCTTCTGCCGGATCCATATCCGGTGAAATTTACAAAAAAGGATCGGAGAGAAAAGGTTGTATTAGTGCCGAACACCTCTCATGCCTTCTGCAGACTGATGGCGGCGGCGATGGGCAGCCAGCATATACGGACTGTGCCGCTTGAGATCGGACGCGAGGAAGCCATCCGTCTCGGTAAGCAATATGTGCACAACGATATCTGTTTCCCGGCGCAGATCGTGATCGGGGAAGCCCTCGCCGCGTTGAAAAGCGGAAAATATGATGACAAAAATGTGGCGATCGCAATGGCAAAATATATTGGGGACTGCCGTCTGACGCATTACACCGCGCTTCTGCGCAAGGCGCTTGACGACGCGGGCTTTTCCTATGTGCCGATCCTGACGAATGATGATGTAGATTATCATAATATACATCCGGGCTACAGGATGAGCTTGCTTGCTTCTGTGAAGATCGCGTTCTGTCTGCCAATGATTGATGAGCTGGAAGAGCTGCTGCGCAAGATCCGGCCTTATGAGAAGATTCCGGGAAGCGCGAACCGCGCGTTTGAAAGCGCTATGGATGAGCTGATCGGTGGTCTGGAAAAGCATGGGCTGAATGGAGCGAAACAGGGCTTCAAAAAGGCAATTGCCATTATGAAAAATATTGACTACGACCGCTCCCGACCAAAGCCCAGGGTTCTGATAGTCGGAGAATATCTGTTGAATTTCCATCCGGGTGCGAACCATGATATAGAGGATTATCTGGAAAAAAATGGCTTTGAAATCATAGAAGCCCGTATGGCCGATGTTATTCAGAAAACATATTTTTATCAGGATTCTCAAAACAGAGAATAGCATCTGGATAAGCCGGTCAAAGAGAAGGTCTGGCCGGCGACAGTGGACGCTGTATTTGATTTTGCGCACGATGTGACGAATTCGATTGCGAGAGAGCACCCGCTTTATGAGCGTGCCTGCCGTCTCCCGGAGCTGGTAAAAGCGAGCGATCCGATCATTCATCATACCTTTGACGCGGGAGAAGGCGTGCTGATTCCGGGTGAGATACTGCACCATGCGGAAAAAGGATGTCGGGCGTTTGTTATCCTGCAGCCCTTCGGCTGCCTGCCCAACCATGTGGTAGGACGCGGCATCTCAAAAAAATTAAAGGAGCTGTATCCGGATGCGCAGATCCTTCCGCTGGATTATGACCCGGACGTCAGCTTTGCGAATATAGAAAATCGTTTGCAGATGCTGATTATGAACGCGAAGGGGGATATCCAGCGCAGGACCGAGTCCGCCGCATCCGCAAAAGCTAAGACGCGGGAGAAGCAGAGCAATAAACTGGTGACGGCGCATTAGTATGGCGTCTCAATTATAAAATGCTCGTAGCTGTTCAGTACCTTCATAGTTGCGAGCACAAATTCATGCAAAATTCGCTTTCAGCGAATGGATTTGTGTTTTGCATCATGTTCATATGTACCTCGCAGCAAGTGCGAGGTACAGTCCTGAATAGTTACAAATAATCTAACAGGAAAGG
>JAJQIE010000170.1 GCA_021199395.1 Lachnospiraceae bacterium
AATCAGGTGCGTCCCGGACTGACCGGATGGGCGCAGATTCAGAGCGTTTCGGATCTGACCGCGGAGGAAAAAGCGTATTATGACGGATTTTATGTGAAGCATATGGGATTCTGGATGGATCTGAAGTGTCTGCTTTTGACGCCGTGGGTGATCTGTCGGGGAAAAGGGCTTTTGGGAAGGTAAGGAACTGTGACAGGCAGTCGTCGGATATTGGTGGACAGGAGGGAGACTTTGAAGTCAGAAAAGAAAGAGCGGGTACTGCTTTTGTCCGGTACGGCTTCCATGCTGGAACAGTTTAACAGAAATAACATCCGGATTTTGCGCGAACAATCCTATGACGTAGACATTGCCTGTAATTTCCGCTTTGGAAACACTGAGCCGCCGGAACAGGTCTGCGCGTTCCAAAAGGAAATGGAGGTTCTGGGAGTTCAATGCTACCAGATTGATTTTCCAAGGGGCGCGGGGACGCCGCGGAGCGATTATCGGGCTTTTCGCCAGATTCAGGCGCTTCTTAATCGGCGGGAATACGCGTTTGTCCACTGCCACACGCCGACCGCGGCGGCGATTGGACGACTGGCGTGTTTTTGCGCGGGAGTGACAGTAGTATATACCTGTCATGGTTTCCAGTTTTTCCACGGAGGAAGAAGGAGAGACTGGCTTTTCTTTTATCCTCTGGAATCGCTCCTTTCCCGGAGGACACATACCCTGATCACTGTGAACCGGGACGATTATCGGATCGCGTCCGGGCATTTTCACGCGCGGTATACCTGCTATATTCCCGGAGTGGGGATTGACTGGAAACGTTATGCCTGCTGCGCCAGGACAAAAGAGGACTGCCGCGACGCACTTTCCATTCCCCGCGACGCGTTTGTACTGCTTTCTGTTGGTGAGCTGAACGACCGCAAGAATCACGGAGCGGTGATCCGCGCCATGGCGCTTTTGAAGGATTCAGGCTGTCAGTATTATATTGCCGGGATCGGCACGAGGGAGACGGCGCGGCAGGAGCTGATGAATCTGGCAAAGTCTCTTGGTGTAGGCGGACAGGTACACCTGATCGGATATCGCACAGATCTGGAATACTGGTATAAAGCCGCCGATGTGGCATTCCTCTTGTCGAAAAGGGAAGGCTTTGGAATGGCGGGGCTGGAAGCGATGGCGTCCGGACTCCCGCTTGTCACGACAGGTACAGGAGGAATTTCAGATTATTTCAGAGATCAGGAGAATGGGTTTCTCTGCCGGGCGGAGGATTATGAGAAGCTTTCCCATATCATTGCGCGCCTTGAGTCAGATCCGGCTCTCAGGGAACAGATGGGAAAGCGGGGACGCGAGATCGCGAGGGAATATGACAGCAGCCGGGTAGACGAAAGAATGTGGAGGATCTATGAGGGATTGCGGGAAAAGGAAGCAGGTTCTTCTGTACTGTCATGACGGCCCGATCTACCGGGATCAGGAGGGCAGATATTACGATTATTCTTTAAGCCGCCGCTTTCTGGTGCAATATTTCGCTATAGCAAAGCAGGTGCGCCTGATGGTACGCGTCCGTCCGTTTTCTGCGGCAGGGAATCCGTCGCGGTGTATGAACCCTCTGGATATGCCGAGTCTGTCGGTCGTGGAGATCGGAGATCTGAAGCGCGTGGGCAGCGTAAGGCATCTGCGCGAGACAAAAAAACGGATATGTGAGCAGGTGAGCCAGGCAAATCTTCTGGTCTGTCGTTTTTCTGGTCCCACGGCGGATCTGGCGGCAGCGGAAGCCCGCAGACGCGGCATTCCCTATCTTGCGGAGTGTGTCAACTGCGCGTGGGATATCAACTGGTACCACAGCATTGTCGGGAAATGTGTCGCCCCGCTTTCCTTTCTGGCTGCCAGGCGCGGTATCAGGCAGGCTTCTCATGTCCTCTATGTGAGCGGTTTCTTTTTACAGAAAAGGTATCCGACGCAGGGAAAAAGTCTGGGATGGCCGGATGCGGTACTGGAAAATGTTCGCGGAAAAGTACCGGAAAAATACAGTCGTTCCGTCGGGAGAGCAGGGCGTATTGTACTTGGGACAGCGGGGGGACTGGACCCTGTGTTTAAAGGGCAGACTTATGTAATTCGCGCTCTGGCTCTATTGAAAAGAGAGGGAGATACGCGCTTTTTCTACAGGATGGCGGGACCGGGGACAGGAGAAAGAATCCGTCGGCTGGCTCACCGTCTGGGCGTGGAGGATCAGATAGAGATCTGCGGATGCCTGAACGGGGAGCGTATGCGAGGCTGGTATGACTCTCTGGATCTGTATCTTCAGCCGAGCCTTACGGAAGGAATGCCGCGCGCTCTGCTGGAGGCTATGGCGACAGGCACCGCGGCAGCCGGGAGCTGTGTGGGCGGCAGCGCGGAGCTTCTGCACCCGGATGCGCAGTTTCCTCGTGGAAGAAGGGGGATCCGTCCGCTTTGTGAGCTTCTGCGCCGGATCAATACGGAAGTCCTGTCGCAGCTCTCCGCATACGGACTGCAGATTGCGCGAAAATACCGCTATGAGCGTTCGGCGGGGATACGGATTGCCTTTTATCGCGGCTATAGAGAGGAGGCGGATAATGGCGACCAGGATTCTTCATATTGTGCCAACTCTGGATCGGGGCGGGATTGAGCAGTCGCTGATCAGCCTCTGCCGCCAGATGGACCGGGAACGGTTTCAGTTTGATTTTCTCGTACATTCGCTTCAGAAGGGTTCTCTGGAAAAAGAGACCGCACAGCTTGGATGCGGGATTTTTCATGTGTGCGCGCGCAGGGATGGAGAGAGTCGAAATCGAAAGGAGCTCGCCGCTTTTTTTCAAACGCATGGGGAGTATTGTATTGTCGTGCAGCATGTGTCGTCGCTGAGCTATCTTGCGCCATTGGCGGAGGCAAGACGCGCCGGTATCACAATTCGTGTGCTTCACTGTCATAACATGCGTGAGGGTGGAAAAGGTGCGATACAGCTTTTGCACCGTGCTCTGCATCTGC